>QNAF01000057.1 GCA_003641405.1 Candidatus Zixiibacteriota bacterium
AAAACATTAAAGAACGAACGTTGAAAATGAGAAAACAAAACTACAAAAAGGCAATTGCCAGAGTACAAACTGTGTCTTAGATTTCAAACCCAGATGTCCAGATTGTCTGAAGACATACAGTCGATACGTTTGTTTCGGCGAGAGAGGCCGAGCTTTTCCAGGCGCTTGGATTCCTCCATGGATTCGATTTCTCTCCTCAGCAGCTTGGCATCTCTCTGGCTTCCGGCACGTATCCACTTATGCCTACCGGTAAAGGAAACCACCACATAATAGGTCTTCTTACCAGACTTTCCTGTCTTTGACTGTATGCTTGCCATGGTCCACCAGTTAGATATCTGTTAGAAAATAAGCAATACGGAGAGACTTGTGTCAATAACTTATTGTAGGACAGTGGGGAATTGTGTTAGAAAAAATCAAAGCGGGCAACTTGGGATACATATAGAACTTTGATTCTTCACCGCTGACGTCGGCTAAAACACCAGCGAAACGTTATAGTCCAGACTCATCTGTGGGAGGTAGGGATTCATCGACGACCGCCATTTACAGCCATTTCATGTAACCTTCCATATTCTAGCAAATTAGACCTAATTCGTTGCAGATAGATAGGTTAAGTTCGGTGAAGTTGGGTGTAGTTCAGTGTAGTTCGCTGTTAGAAAATCGTTACTAACAATCGCCACATACTTCACTCAAGTGCTGTCTGCCTGAGCACAAGGCCATAGCGCAAACCCGAGTGAAGCATCAGTCATTCTGTACAAACAGGGAAAACTCTACGATCATTCCTCTCCCGAAAATCCCCAGTGGAATTGCTTCACGATTGGATCACTGAGAATCTGTACATCATCGACAAAGGTCTCACCGTCTATCCGAGCGCGACTGAGTGTGTCTCCTACCCGATAATACGCAATCTCATCTTCAATCCAGAGGAGTTCACAGTCTTCACCAAGATGTACAGTGAAATTGCGACCGTCAGCAGGATTAATCAACACGACCTCTTCGCGCAGTATGGATGGGACTCCTCCTCCCCCATGGAAATCTGTATCAGGGTGGGTATCAGCAACCACGCCTAGCAGCCAAGTGTTGACTGGCCTTAGGCCTGTGCTTGAACCTTCAACCATCACTGAGTTCCAAGTATCACTCGTACGATCGTGAATGAGTACTTCCCTTTGAGTTGGTCCATGACTATCAGGCACACACCAGAAGGCGCGATAAGATGGTTCGTTTGCTACAAGTGCCCAACCACGGGATGAATGAGTTTGTTTCACGCTGGTTGGCACGGGTGCCCCGTCCAGCAAAATACCAGACTCAATAAGGGTGATTGGTGCGTCCGGTTGTAATCTAGTAGCTGATACGTCATGCTCGCCACCCCCGTAGGGAGTGCGGGCACCTGCTAGCCTAAGCTCGCTGGCCTCAATGTCCGAGATAGGGGCTCTGACCACCCGTCCTGAGTCGAAGAGAATGAACATCTCGCTTTGAGGTTCATCTTTGTTCTGCCGGTGGAGGAGTCGTACTAGTGTGGTGCCACTTTTGCTCTGCAGGATGTTGTACTTTGACACTCTGCCGTAGTCAATCAACGGCACTGTTTGCGTTTCATTTGAACCTTCGGTTGAGAGAATGTGCAAAGTCTGCGGAGACCAATCTCCCTCGGAAACCACTACTATTCCAGAGTGTGCGTAGACACCGATATTCCATGCTTTGTGGTTCTCCGGTAGTGACCAGACTGGTGTCAGGGAATTATCGCTCTCATCAAGACGGTGGATCACTGTCGGATACGGCCTCTTGTTTTGCTGATCCCACCCGGGCTGACCCTGGATGAAGAAGACGGTACTCCCGGAAACACTCAAGGGTAACCACGAGACACACGCCAATATGGTCACCGTAACCAAGAACAATCCTAATCGAATTCTTGTGAAGGATTTCATATGCTAATTCTCCAATACTCGTTGATTACTCAGTTTGCAGATTCCACTCCATTATGGCACCTGTGTCTCACAGATTCTCTCAACATAATTGAATGGTGGATTATATGTATTCAGTCTGTGGAAGAACCAATCGTTGAGTAGATCATCCCACTCCGCATATTGTCCCCCCGAAGCTCCGTTATAACGCTTCAGAGCCACAGCGTGTTCAATAGTTGTGTCGGAGTAATCGGAGAAAAGTACAGAACCGAGTTGTTCATCCGGGACGCGATAGCAGAATTCCATCCCAAGACACCACTGGTACGCTTGTTCACGTTCATCCTGCATGTAGGAAAACGCTGATTCCTGATGATGCAGTAGCCACGAAGTCCCGCTGTTCACATTCTCTTTCCAATCCCACAACTCCTGAGCATTGGGAGGTCTGCCAGGTATCTGAAAAAAGGTCAGCTGGTAAATCCCGAATCCGCCGTCATCATTGTTGCTGGCATTCGGTGTATGAAGAATGTTGTCAGAAGCTCCACACTCTTCCCCAACCGGAACCTCATTGAACTGAAGATAGTACCTGCCCTCTTGGGATGGTGTCTCGTGTTTTGCTACATTCGTGTGATACCACATAAATAGCGGTCTTGACTCAATATAGTTTACAATATCCGACTCTGAGGCATTGGTGCCCCGTATCGCAAATGAGAAAGTCCGAACTGCCTCAACTCCATATGGGTCACATGTCAATGTCGCCTGACCTCCTCTTACAGTCGACTGGAGTTGGTCGGTTATGTACCAGGCAGAGTTGGCATCTATAGTTGCACTATAAACATCTTCGTCAGTTCTTCCGCTCCTGGTGTATGATACTCTCAGATTCCAGTCAACCAGGCCGCTCACGTTGCCAGAGGAAATCATCGCTACCAGATCGGGCATTGCTGGCGTCTCGTCAATGTATACACACTGCTGCTCCTCTATGCCGATGCCGTTTGCCTCTATGTTAATAGTGAACGGGTAGCAGCTCTCAGAGAAACCAGGGAACCAGACACTTCCACTACTTATTCCAGAACCGTAATTGTAATTGGGATCCCCTGGGGTATCTGATCTGAACACCTTTGCGTAAACGTCATCGTTAGCGGATATGGCCGAACCAAGATTGATGCTCACTTGCAGTTGTCCATCTGCAAAAGGGGGGTCCATCCAAATTGCCGTGTCATAGGCTACCAACTCCTCTCCGGGCATGCGTACGAGTCCAGCCCAGTAGGGCTGGGCATGGTCGTAGTTTGCATCATCATGAAACGAAATGTGATACCTGTATTCGCAGCCATTGTTCAATTCCTCGATATTGGTAACCTGCACATAGTTGATCCCATCCTCCTCAAGGCCCTCCGAACAGCCAGCACTCAATATAATCACGCCTGCCATCAAGACTAAGAATCCTAATTTCTTCATTTCACCACCACCATTTTTCTGGTTGCTGTGAACTCTCCTGCTTTCAGACGGGCGAAATAGACACCGCTGGCCACCTTGCTCCCACCGGAACTCCTGCTGTCCCAGTCAACCTTATGTGAGCCTGCGGCGTACTCTTCTTGTACAAGTGTCCGGACCTTCTGGCCCAGTACATTATAGATATTAAGGATAACTTCGGAACTCTGGGGAAGAGAGAACTCAAATGTCGTGCTGGGATTAAATGGGTTAGGGTAATTTTGCCGGAACGAGAAGCCGCTTGGCAAGTTCGGCTCAGAGACCTTGGTGATCATCTCATACCTGCCCTCAGCGTGGACCTGGTAGAGACGATATACATCAGGAGAAGTCGGTGGGTCAACCTCAAAGGCCAAACCCACGTGCTCACCAGGCTCAAGCATGGTGTACTCGTCGTCGGCGAGAGACAAACTCGTGACCACACCCGATTCGCTGTGATTTGCATCAACAAGTGGAATAGCGACTGGGTCTACCTCCAGCTTCTCGGTCTTGAGTAGCGGCAGGTAGTCGAATCTGGCAGACAGGTTCCACTCAAGCCTGACCACCAGTGAGTCTCCGGTGAAGAAGTCAGTTAGCTGCGCATTGCCCTGCGCGGATCGTATCCTGCCGCTGACCTTGCACACTTCATGCCACATACCACCCTGGAACGCCGATACGGTGATTGTGTTGGATTCCACGTGGATATCGCCACCCGCAGTCTTGCCGGTCACGTGCTGCTTCATGCCGACATCATACCCAATATCGACCCGGTCATCCCAGGGAGGAGAAGCAGCTACCGGTGTTAAGTACCTTTTGCTCGGTCTGCGATAAACAAGGTCCACATACCCGTGCCCGTCATCTGTGTAGGCGCGGTCGTCCCGGACGAGAACGTCTCGGAGTATATCCACACTGTCGTCGGTTACTGCCGAAACTAAGGGAATCGAGCCTGTCACCCGAATAATGTCAGGTCCGCTGAAGAAGACATCGTCGAACCGGTCCGGTACGTCGTATGCCAGGAGTTCGAACAAGTCAAGGTGCGAGCGTTCGCTCTCGGTCTCAGCGATCCGAAGCCGAACCTCTGAACCTTGATCAAACACAGTGAGCGGATAGTAGTCCTCGACATCACCACTAATCACTTCTGACTGAGGCAGGATGTTGTTGACCAATGCCCATCCATCCCCGTCGGTAAATTGAAACAAGAACGGGCAACCAGGCTCTCGTTCAGGGAATACACACTCTATGCACTCCACCTGGCACGAGTCTTCGAAGAAGTGCGTAAACGAAGCTGCTGAGTCGAGCCAGTCATAATCGTCAAAGCCCCAAGTGCTGTCGTATTCATTGGCCGAGAAGTAGATTTTGAAAGGGTAGCCACTCCACCCGTCATCAGAGCCGCCGTCATAGACGGTGCAATCTAGCCAGAAATAGATGATGTTGTTCGGAGTGATGAGTGTGTCGGTGTTCTCCGCACCTATGGCGCTGTACAGCCGAGCTGGTGAATAGTCCTCGTTCACCATATAGTATTCGTCCACGAGTTGCGACTCGGACTTCCAACAATAAGTAAGCACTGAATCATACACATTGTCGTAGGCAACCACATACGCTCCCCAATACCTGGCCTCATTGCAATAGATGCATGTCTGAAGATTCGGGATTGGATACGAACTATTCTCCCAGAGCAAGATTAAATCCGGGTCGAAAAGTCCGATCTCGTCAACAACGATGCGTTCTACAAAAAGATAGCGTTCAACATAAATTGAATCGACGATGACCACGCTGTTTGAGCCTGGATATATCGATGAGAACTGGAGTTCGTAGCGGTAGTAACCGTCGGGAGCACTCTCGTCCAGCCAGTACTCATGGGGGGATGAATGCTCTCCAGGGGTTGCGATTGGAATGTAGTCAGAGTACAAGAGGTCTGTCCCGCAGTACAAGTTGATCGTTGCGTTCGCGTGACCGGTCTGCCACCAAGCGAGATGCAACTTGTCATCACCAGTTTCAGTAAACCTTGGAATGTAAGTCAGTTCATGAGCAAGAATGTCACAACCCAGGACATACCGGCGAACGCCTGTGTTCGGTCCGTAATGCTCCGTAACTATTGCCTCACCGAGGTCAGCGGATATGACCGTATTCATGCTTATCCATTGGTCTGCCGTGGCAATTGCCAGACGATTGGGATGCAGGAACTGATTCGAACCCGTGCCCCCCGAGCCAAACACCGCAATCAGCTCCAAAAGGTCGTTTCGAAACTTGTATACTCTTGAGTGCTTGGCATCAAGCACGTAAACAAAGCCGTAGTTGTCTGTGGCAACTGACGACAAGTACGCATCTGAAGGAAAAGTTCCCGGGGGAGTTTCTTCCACAATTCCGTATGTTGGGAAGGGTTCCTGAACAAAGAACTGCACGATTCGGTTGTTGCCGTTGTCAGCAATGTAGACTGCCTGCGTTGGTTTGTGTGTAATAGGATGCTTACCATAGCAGATTGCAGTAGGATTGTCCAGTGTAAACTGAACAACATCGTTAGGATAGTACTCGTTTTCTGTGTCAATGATGTTATTTCCGTCAGACCATAGTTTCACCCTGTTGTTTCCCTGATCCAGAATCACAGCGTAAGGATAGAACCAGCCTGGATCGACATCCTCGAAAGCTCCAGCACTGACGTCGATTGGAATGTCGAATTGGTCGTAGATGATCGTATCCAATACTACCTGCGGCGGATCATGATTGGTGTCCATATAGTAGATTTTGACCCTATCATTGTAAGCGTCAGCAACCAAGAACCGCCATTGAGCCCACGCTACGCCGGTTGGGTGCCTGAAGTTGCCATCTCCGACTCCAGATGTACCAAACGACGCCACCACGGGAGGTGTAGACAGTGCTTCCGACATCACAATGCGGTCCCAGTTGCAATCTGTCACAATAAGCAAGTTGTATGAATGCACGGGATCGAGATATTCGAATGCCAGCGCACCAAACGGCCCATTGAAGATGTCAACACCAAACTCCTGATTGCTTGTCTGAGACGTGAGACGATGTATGGGATCATCATCCTCGTTATAGGTAAGTACTAGCGGCCTTAGCAGGTTATTGCTGGTGTAGTCAGGGACCTCTATTGGGTCCATCCAGCCAGAGGCTACCTTCGCATCCTGGGGAGACCGCTCGAACGATCGGGTCACTTCTAGGAAATCCCGAATTCGAGTGAGGGATTCGCCGATTTGACCGATCTTAGGGCAGGCCTGAGTCTTTAGGAATGACAACGGAATCGTATCTGAGACAATGTCTGTGGGTGATAGAGATAACACTCGCACGCCAACCTGGTATTCAGTCGAGTTCTCAGATATCTCCGTCACTTCGAGTTTGAGCCGGTGGCCGTTCCTCATATCTGCGGGCACTACGGAATCGATCAACGCCCCCAATTCTGACATCGATCTGCCTGAGACGATTGCCTCCAAGTTATGCAAGTTGATCTGATTTGGGTTGTTAAGCGTCTGCTCCAGCAATTCCACAGTGAGGGTTATTCGATCTTGATCCGACAGTATGACTTTGTGTGTCTCGAAGTCCCCTGCGAACACGCTGCTCGCCAGTGAACAGAGGCAAGAACACAAAATGAGACACAGGATTGCGCCGCTGGTCTTGACGTTTCGATTGATGCGCACTTTGCCCTCCTTATCACACAAACTTCAACACTGCCGTCAGTGGCCACATAGTTGCCGCAACGGATGGTACACTCTATCCCCGTGGTTCTGAATCCAAGTGTAGAAGTGACCTAGTTGCAGTGCGACTGGATGAACCCCGTAGAGCTCTCATTAAATTGCCATAATACTATGGCGTTTCATGGAGCGTTTTGTCAAGTGAAAACACGCTGGGTTGAGATTAATCGAAACGCGCGTGTTCTTACACACATTGGTTGTTTCCGTCACGCCACCCGCGTGGTCAAGTCGCACATTGCAACCGTGTGCACGAGATTCTTGCATTGTGATGCATAACCACTGCCATAATGTGGCAGTGCTACATGGTGCCGACGAGTTCGAACAGCGGCAGATACATGGCAGATCAAGCCCTCGCTCATTGAAAACTATATCAGGGCTGGCAGCACAACTTCTTCGTCACGTGAGCAACAAGCAGGATCTGGAAACATCACCGTCTTTTTATCTAATGGCGATGATGTAGAGTTTCATACAAAGCGTCTCGTATCTGACAGGTTTGTAGATTTAAAAATGAAGCCGGACGCCGTGGAGGAATCGAGTCGGTTGCTCAAACTTGCATCGGCTCAGCCTAATTCTGGCCTGTCTTAGCCGTTGCGGACCAGGCGTGTGTTTGGCGATATTGGGGGCATGATATCTGAAATCGCCTGGGACAATGTACGGAATGTGAACCTGTACATTTTTGATCAGTGGAACTTACACGGGGGCCTTCTCATTGGCGTTGAGCCATTTCGGGCATATCTCCTGAAGTCCTCGATTTCCAGGTTTCGAAGAATAGACACTCGCAAGGCTCTGCACGAAAAACTGAGGAGATGGGCTGTGGTTGCAAAAGCAGAGCTTCTCTTTCAGCCAAACTACTTTCGTGATCATCCCGAACCGACGCATTATTATCCCCGAACGGATGGCATTTTTGGGGAGACGTACTGGCTTCTTATAGAGTCATACTGGGATTTGTACTGTCTGTGCACGTTCCGCGCTACGATTGGTGAACTAGTGGTCACCGCTAGTTCATACCTGCCCGATTACAAAAAGCTGCAGAAAAAGAGTCTGCACAACCGAAGAACGCTCCGTGACATTAGGCGTCTGCTATCTCTAAGTAACGTTTTTCTTCTGTCTAACTGGCTTGACAGCATTACCGAACGTGCGATAGCGGCTGGTGATAAAGCATATTTTCAGATGCTCGGCAACACAATGAAGCGTGATATCACGGCGTTTCCTACCCTTAAGGCTCGGCAGTGGACCAATATTGTGTTGCTCTGGCATCTTGGTGGAAGTGATATGGCACCGCGTCGGGAGTTTCTGCATCTTCTGGTTCAGAACGGTTACCTTCCCCACGAAGCGAAAATAGATGAGGAATCTTTTCGCTCTCAGTTGGCAAGTCTTGGTCTAGCATCAACCTAGCCACAAACTGTTTGACCCTCGATCCAGTTTTTAGCCTCCTTTGGGCTACTTGTGTATTTTCCGTGCATGAGTCCACAGAGTGTCAAGGCAGAACTGAATCAACGGACTTGTGACCTTATTCGCAAGCAGACAGGGGTAGAGCTGACCGAGGCTGAAGCTGAAGAGATTCGCCAGTCGCTTGTCCAGTACTGTCGCCTACTGATTGAGATATCGCAAGACCAACCTGAGGAGGAGCATGCTCGCTCTACGCTGTCCCAATAGCTGCACTTGCTCTGTAGCGCTCTGTCAGCTTCCCCTGGGAATACTGTTGGAATCCTGTGTAATTGCAACCGGTAGTCCAGTAGGGTTCCCGGTAACTTTTCCAAGGACTGGTCACGTTGTTTCCGGTGAGTCCCCGGCGACTTTTCCGAGGAATGGACAGCTCTCAGAAGAATCGGCGCAATTCAGACAACGTCTTTCCCCGGTTCACTTGATACCTACAAATAACTGGTCAACTCTCTATGCTGTCGAATGTTAGCCCAATAAGTAGGGACGTCGGCCTTGCTCAGACCCGCTACTCGTCACCAGAGGACCTATCTGTGCGCCAATCGGTGGCAGCTTACATGCGAGAGATCGCTGCGATGAACGAGTCCAAGTTCATACTGCCGGGCTACCGGGAGTTGGATCGCAAGAGGATTATGCTGCGTCGCCAGGCTGATCGATACGAAACGTGTGGCTTAGAATACGCAGTCATAGGATGCAAAGACTGCAAGAGGTCATTCCTAGGTCCCAGGCGCTGTGAATCTCGGATCTGTGAAACCTGTGCCAGAAAATACTCCGCCAGAATACGCCAACGCCAGCAGCAGATAGTGCACAGTCTACAACCTACAAAACGAAAGAGGCTTGCCATGCTTACACTAACCAAGAAGAGTCACCCCCGGTACAGACCCACGTCTTCAGATGTTCGAGAGTTGTTTCGCAACGCACGCAAGCTGATCAATCACTTCTGGCCCAAGCGACTGGGGTGTGGAGCGTTCGCCGTCATGGAAATCGGTGCCAACTGGAACCTCCATATCCATGTCCTTCTGTATGGACACTATGTCCCTCAGTCCAGAATCTCTGAGTATTGGAATAAGCTCACTGGTGACAGTCCGGTAATTGACATCCGATCAATCAAGAAACCTGGACAGGCAGTTAACTATCTGCTCAAGTACATAACAAAGCCGAAGAAGTTCAATGATCCGAAGGAGACAGCCCATTACGTGAATCTTCTTCTGGGAGTGAGACGAATTCACTCTTACGGAATCTTCTACGGTCAGGGTCTATTGCCAAAGACCGGCTGTCCTTGTCCTCTGTGTGGCGGCAAGCTCCAGCTACAGAAGTTTGATCCGGGACCTATGATGCCCGAGACAGCTCGGTTCTTTGCAGAGGTATTCAAGATGGAAGATTCACCCGGAGCAATAAACTGAGATGAGGTCTGCACAAACATATCCAAAGTGAGGTAATCATGAGACACGAATTGAACCAAATGCTGACGAACGGCAAGATGGCACGGTTGCTTGGTATCGATCCTAAGACGCTCCGGAAGTGGGCTCGGAATGGAATCGTGCCCTCCTACATCAACCGCCTTAACGGGTACCGGTACTATTTCAAGGCGGAAGCTATCAGAGCGCTGAAAGAGCAACCTGGAGCGACCCGTCGTATTGACCGACGCCCAAATAAGCGTTAGATTGCAGCCATGGTGAATGCAGTAATCTATGCTCGGGTGTCCACAAAGGACCAGGAACGGGAGGGGTATTCCATCCCTGCTCAACTGCGAATTCTCCGAGAATACGGGGATAAGAACGGTTTCAAGATCGTTCGGGAGTTTTGGGAGTCTGAGTCGGCTGGCAAGGCTGGTCGGAAAGCCTTCAGTGAGATGGTAAACCTGATTCGGACTGATCCTTCGATACGGGTCATCCTCGTTGAGAAGACCGACCGTCTCTATCGCAACTTCAAGGATCAGGTACTCATCGATGACCTTGGCATTGATATTCACTTCGTCAAGGACAACCGGGTCATCGGCAAGAAATCCAAACCGTCCGATCGTTTTGTACACGACATTGAGACAGCCCAAGCTCGGTTTTATCTCAACAATCTGTCGCAGGAAGTCAAGAAGGGCCAACAACAGAAGGCGCTTCAAGGCAGTTACCCAGGTGGCATGGTTCCCATTGGCTATCACCGCAACCCGCTCACAAAGCAGATTGAATTGGACTCCGAACGGGCACCGCTGGTACGCCAGCTATTCGAGTTGTATGCGGAGGGCGACAAGTCGATTGATGATCTGCTCATATTCGTAAGGCAAGCACTGCTGTGCTATCCTCGGAGCGGAAGGACCATGGCCCGTTCCGAGATTGAACGACTGCTCAAGAAAGAATTCTACACTGGCAAGTTCGCGTGGAACGGTGTGCTTTACCAGGGAGATCATCCTGCAATCATTGACCGCTTCGTATTCGAAAGAGTACAGGGAGCATTCAAGGCTCGATCCAATGGCCGTTTCACAAAGCGACAGTTCACGTTTAGTCGACTCATGACCTGCGGCGTCTGCGGTTCTGCAATCACTGCCGAGATAAAGAAGAACCGATACGTATACTATCACTGCACCGGTTACAAGAAGAGCCATCCGGTGACTTACTTGCCGGAGCGAAGTGTAGATCAGCAGTTCGGTCAGATCGTGAGCGCTGCCACGATACCGCACGACTGGTATGAATTCATACGAGACAGCTTGGATCATGAGCTGGGCGTTGCGAGAGCAAGACAGGCTCATCAGCGTGAACGTCTGGAGTTGGAACGTGACAAAGTTCAAACCAGTATGAAAAGAGCCTTCCAGTCGCACTTAGACGGTGTGGTGAGTGAAGAGTTCTTTCAGGGAGTGTACAACGATCTGCAAAGGCAACTCGACGGCCTGAACTACCGGCTATCGCACCTGGCAGAGTCTATCGAGGAAAACATCGATCTGGCCAGAGAAGCTATAGAACTGAGCTATCAAGCAGAGTCGCTTTACG
>QNAF01000058.1 GCA_003641405.1 Candidatus Zixiibacteriota bacterium
CAAACCGATGCTGAACTGATATCACACCAATTGCTGCTTCGCGCCGGCTATATCCGCAAGCTCGCATCGGGAATCTACATCTATCTGCCACTGATGCAGCGTGTCGTTGACAAGTTCGCTAATATAGTACGCGAGGAGATGAACAAGGCGGGCGCACTTGAGATTACGATGTCGGTTCTGTGTCCGGCTGAAGTCTGGCAGGAATCCGGCCGGTATGAGACCTTCGGTCCACAAATGATGCACCTGAAAGATCGTCATCAGCACGATATGCTTCTGTGCCCGACGCACGAAGAGACCGTTACTAACCTCGTGGCGGGTGAAGTGCGGAGCTATAAGCAACTTCCGCTTAACCTGTACCAGATTCAGGTTAAGTTCCGCGATGAGATACGGCCCCGGTTCGGACTGCTGAGGAGCCGTGAGTTCATAATGAAAGACGCCTATACGTTTGATGCCGATGAGCAGTCATTCGAGAAAAGCTACCAGGCAATGGTGGACGCGTATTACGAGATTTTCAAGAGGGCCGGGCTCGAAATCATCAAGGTTGAATCCGATACCGGCGCGATGGGTGGCAAGGACGCTCATGAGTTCATGCTGCTTGTGGACACTGACGCCGGGGAAGAAGATATTATCAGTTGCACAAGTTGTGAGTACGCGGCCAATGTTGAAAAGGCTGTATTCAAGGATACTGCTGAAATCGTCGTTGATAGCGAACTCAAACCGATGCAACCGATTGACACTCCGGGCGCTGCTACAATCGAAGAGGTCACGGCGTTTCTCAAGGTTGATGCCACTCGTCTGGTCAAGACCCTCCTGTACAAGGCTGACGGAAAGCCGGTGGCGGCACTGGTTCGAGGAGATCGGGAACTAAACGAAACCAAGCTTCAGAACGCCCTGGGTGCTGTTGAGCTTGAGATGGCGGAAGCCGAGGAAGTCCAACGAATATCCGGTGCGCCGGTAGGGTTTGCAGGACCGGTCGGATTGAAAGATACGGCGATCCTGGTTGATTCTCTGGTGACAGAGATGAAGAACTTCATTGTTGGCGCCAACGAGAATGAAAAACATATCCTGAATGTGAATCTTGACCGGGACTTCAAAGCCACGAAAGTCGTGGACCTGACGAAGGCTGCGGAGGGTGATACCTGCCCCAGATGTGGCGGCAAGTTGACCGTAAAGGACGGGATCGAGCTGGGAAACACCTTTATGCTGGGAACCAAGTATCCCGAAGCGCTCGGGGCGAAGTTTCTTGACGCCGAGGGCAACGAGCAACCCTGTATAATGGGATCCTATGGAATAGGTATTACAAGGACTCCCCAGGCGGCGCTTGAGAAATACCATGATGACAAGGGTATTATCTGGCCTAAGAATCTCGCGCCGTACCTCGTGGAGGTAATACCCCTGAATATGGATCGGGATGAGCTTGTTGAGGCAGCTGAGAGGATTTACGCAGATCTTACTGAGGCCGGTATCGATGTGCTTTTGGATGATAGAAGAGAAAGAGCCGGAGTCAAGTTTAACGACGCTGACCTGGTGGGTATGCCTATTAGGATCACTATCGGCGATAAGTCCTTAAAGCAAGGCAAGATAGAGATTAAGGCCCGCTCCGAGGGCCAAACCGAACTCGTATCTGTAGCCGAGGCTGTGGCAGCCGTCAAGAAAATGGCAAGTAACATCAACTAGGCTACAATTTTGTTGCATTGTAAGGTGTTGACCCCTATTATAGTAAGCTTAGTGAGTGGGCAGGTGCCCACTCTTTAATATATAGGTTCGTCATGATGGACGAGACCAAAGAGGCGCTGACCCGCCTTATCGAAATGCCGCTGGCCGAACAAGGCTTTGAACTGGCTGATGTTGTGTTGTCCCGCTACAGGAACAACTTGTCAATCAGGTTATTGCTGTATGGTCACGGTGGAGTGACGGTTGGTGACTGTGCGAGAATATCGCGGCTGGCAGGAAGTATCCTTGATCAGTCGGATTTGTTCCCCGGTGGTTACGCACTGGAAGTTTCGTCGGCCGGATTGGACAGACCACTGAGGACGTCACGTGATTTCAGGTTTCGAGTAGGCGAAACTGTACGAGTGGAGTTTGTAGGCATAAATAAGGTCAAGCTTGTTGCACAGATAGTCTCAGCCGATGAGAAGTGTGTGACTTTGCATAATAGTGAGGACCAAGATATCACAGTGCCGTTGACAGATATCAATAAGGCACAGATCATCTTTTGAGGGAGTTCCGTTATGGCGTTCGACATGGTTGAAGCATTGACGCTTGTTGCCAGGGAAAAAAACATCGAGTTCGACACAGTTGTCGAAGCTCTTGAACAAAGTCTTCTGGCCGCGGCCAGAAAGAAATACACAAATACGGAGAACATCTCGTTCCGGTTCGATCGCAAGACTAACGAAATGCTCATGATTATCACCAAGAAGGTGGTTGACAAGGTTGATGAGCAGGAACTGGAGATAGGCCTCGAAGAAGCCAAAGAGATCGATAAGACGGCCGAGATGGGGGATGAACTGGATATCTTCCTCGATTACGAATCCGAGTTTGGACGTAACGCAGTTGCTTCGGCCAAGCAGATTCTGATTCAAAAAATCAGAGATGTCGAGCATGAGAGAATCTACGACGAGTACATCGACAAAGTAGGGACGCTGATCTCAGGGGTGGTGCAACAGATAGACAAAGGGAATGTTATTGTCAACCTGGGGCGTGGTGAGGCTGTTCTACCTGTCAAGGAACAGATTCCGCGAGAGAAATTCCGACAGGGTGACCGCGTGAGGGCTTACATCCTTGATGTTCAGAAATCTCCACGTGGACCACAGGTGATTCTATCTCGTGTATCCAACCAGTTCCTCCGCGCGCTTTTTGCTCTTGAGGTGCCGGAGATATATGAGAAGGTGATTGAGATCAAGGGGATAGCGCGGGAACCAGGCGAACGGGCAAAAATAGCAGTTTACTCAACCGACGATCGTATCGACCCGGTTGGAGCCTGTGTTGGCATCAAAGGTGTCCGGGTACAGTCCATTGTCCGGGAAGTTAACAATGAGCGTATTGACATCGTTCCATATACTTCAAGCCCGGAAGTGTTTGTCAGCCGTGCATTGGCTCCGGCGAAAGTAGTTCACATCGATACTTTCGAACTTGAACAGAAAATGACGGTGGTAGTCGAAGATGAAAAGCTGTCTCTGGCAATCGGACGCGGTGGCCAGAACGCTCGACTGGCATCCAAACTGACTGGCTGGAAAGTAAACATCCTGTCAGAAACACAGCATAATGAAAACAAACGACGTGAGGCCGAAACACTGGTTCCCGTTGCACAGGTTGAAGGCATTGGTCAGAAAATCCGCGACCGTCTTATTGAGGCAGACATCAGTTCCGCTCAACGCCTTGCACAAGCTACGGTGGAATCACTGACAAAGATTGAGGGTGTTGGTCCCAAAACTGCGGAGACGCTCATCGAACGAGCCAAGGACCTTGTTGACAGACAGGATAAGGAATGGTTCCGCCAGCAAGCGGAAGAAAAGGCCAAGGCGGTCGATGATGAAACTCCAGAGAAACTCGAGGAATCTGACGTATTTGAGGACGATACTGACTATGTAACGGAAGAAGATGATGTTCTTGAGGTATCAGCCCCCGACCTCGACGAAGATGTCGAAGAGTCGGTTGAAAAACCATCTGTGCAAGAGGAATCAGAGTGATCGACATCCTGGTAACCAGCTTCTGTATTCAGTGGGTCTTCATCGAGGGAGATAGATAGATATGGTACCTAACAACAAACGTATATACGATCTGGCCAAGGAATATCGAGTGTCTTCCCATGCCATGCTGAAGATAATTCAGGATCTCGGATTCGACGCCAAGTCACATATGTCGGTTGCATTACCGGAGATGATCAACGCTGTCAGCTTGAAATTTGCGCAGGAGAAGCAGGTAGCAAAGCGCGAGATGGAGCAGAAACGCCAGGCCGCAAAAGAGGCTGAACGTCAAAAAGCGCAGGAAAAAGCCAGGGCTGAAGCCATAGCCAGAGTTGATGCTCGCGTTAAAGCGGAAGCCAAGGCCAAAGCTGCTGCCAGAGCAGCAAAGCCCGGCATCGTTGCCGACACCCAGACCGCTGCTGCGCCAACCACCGCTGACGCACCGCAAAAGACAGCAGGTGGCAAAAAACTTGATGTTGCCGGAATGTTCAAGCAGGCAGAGAAAAAGAAGAAACGCAAAGACAAGCGTCGCAAGAGAGAGAAGCGAGTCATCGACAAAACGGAAGTCGCTAAGAGCTTCCGGACCACGATGGCTAATCTTGAGGGTGGCAAAACAAAACGGAAATACAAACGGGCCGGTGACAACGATGGCAGCACCGACACCGAAAATGCCAATATCATTGAAGTCAACGAATTCATTTCTGTGGCCGAATTGGCCAAATTGATGGATCGCAAACCGGCTGAACTTGTCGCCAAGCTGATGGAACTGGGGATGATGGCCACCATCAACCAGCGCCTCGATATGGACACAATTGAGATGGTGGCCGGAGAGTTCGGTTTTGAGACGCGTAAGATGGCTGAAGTAGGCGAGGAAGCTCGTCAGGCTGAGAACGAAGAAGAACTCATCCACAGGGCACCTGTTGTCACCGTCATGGGGCATGTCGATCACGGAAAAACATCATTTCTCGACTACGTGCGCAAGACTAACATTGTCGGTGGAGAAGCCGGTGCTATTACTCAGCACATCGGGGCTTACCAGGTTGAACACAACCAACACAAGGTCGTTTTTCTTGATACTCCCGGCCACGAGGCATTTACGTCTATGCGTGCGCGTGGCACACAGATCACAGATATCGTTGTACTCATTGTGGCTGCAGATGAAGGTATTCGTCCTCAGACCATTGAGGCGATCGATCACGCCAGAGCTGGCGATGTTCCTATTGTCGTTGCGATAAGCAAGATAGACAAACCTGGGGCCAACTCGGAAAATGTCAAATCGCAGTTGGCCAATCATAATCTCCTGGTGGAAGACTGGGGTGGTAAGGTAATCGCGGTAGAGATCTCTTCTAAGTCGGGACAAGGCATAGACAAACTTCTGGAAATGATTCTCCTGCAGGCCGAGATGATGACTCTTAGAGCTGACCCGTCTATTCGAGCGCAGGGCGTGATTGTCGATTCTCAACTGGAGAAGGGTCGTGGTCCGGTTGCCACTGTTTTGGTCCAGCGCGGTACCTGTAAGATTGGAGATCCAATAGTCGCCGGAGTGCATCGCGGTCACATACGCACAATAACTAATGATCGCAACGAAAAGCTCAAGGACATCGGTCCATCAACTCCAGCTCAGATCACAGGCCTGTCGGGTGCTCCTCAGGCAGGCGACAGCTTCATGGCAGTGAAAGACGATCAGGAAGCAAGAGAGATCACGGTCAAGCGAAATCAGGTCAAGCGCGAGTACGATTCACGTCGTCCTCAGGGCGCTGTTACACTCGACCGCATCTTTGACCAGATACAGGATGGCCAGGTCAAAGAGTTACGGCTTGTGATAAAGGGAGATGTTGACGGTTCGGTGGAAGTTCTTTCCGATACGCTGGGGAAGATCGTTCATGATGAGGTTAGAACCAATATCATACACGACGGTGTAGGCTCTATCACCGAATCCGACGTGCTCCTGGCGGCCGCCTCAGATGCTATCATTCTTGGTTTTCAGGTTTCTCCTGATCTCAGGGCTCGTGAGTTGGCCAAGCAAGAGAAAGTTGACGTCAGACTCTACGACGTAATCTACGAAGCAGAGAGTGATATCAGGAAAGCGCTCGAAGGGATGCTGGCGCCTACGCTTACCAATCAGTTTGTCGGAGCCGCAGAAGTCAGAGAGCTTTTCAAAGTACCAAAAGTCGGAGTCATTGCCGGCTGCCATGTTAAGGAAGGGCGCGTAGCACGTAAGGATCGTGTTCGACTGGTGAGAGACGGCACCGTGATCTACACCGGCAATATCTCATCCCTCAAGCGTTTCAAGGAAGATGCCAAGGAAGTAAAAGAGGGGTTTGAGTGTGGTATTGGTATCGAGAACTTCAATGACATCAAAGTCGGTGACACAATTGAGGCTATTGAGGTAGTTGAGACGGCAAGAACCCTTTCCTGAAAATCAAATGTGCGAGAGCACCGCTTTACTGCATTACATGCAGGCTGCGGGGTCTATGATGAGGCAATTCAAGAGATCACAGAGACTGGGAGGCCAGATTCTACGAGACATATCGCTGTTGCTCGAAAGAGACCTTGCGGATGTGGCTCCTGGGATGCTCACTTTTACACACGTTAAGTTGACCAATGATCTCCAGCATGCCAAGATCTATTATTCGTTTCTTGGTACTCAGGAGAACCGGCGACTGGTTGAAGAGTACCTGGCAAGAGAGAAATGGCGCATCCGCTCGCGGATTGGCAAACAACTCCGGGTTCGCAATATCCCGGAAATCGAGTTTAAGTTTGACCCCTCAATTGAAGAGGGTCTTCGGATAGAACAATTGCTGAATGAGATCAATAGTGAGAACACTCAGGAGTGACATAAGAAGCCGGATGAATATCCCTATCGACCTGGTCAGTGACAGACTGAGCAAAGCGTCACGGATTCTCATTGTTTCGCATGTTGATCCTGACGGTGACGCCATCGGAACGCAGCTTGCCTTTGGCCGATATCTACGCGATATGGGCAAAGTTGTGTTTATGGTGCGCGATTCGGAAATCCCGGCAAAATACATGTTTCTTCCCAAAGTGGACACGATTGTTTCAGCCAAGTCGCTTACCGAAGATCCGGCTATCGATACGGCGCTGGTGCTGGAATGTCCCACTCTCAGTCGTGCCGGATCGGCCACTCGTTTCTTTAAGGACAACACGACAATCGTGAGTATTGACCACCACAAGGACAGCACTGATTTTGGTCAGGTCAACTGGATAGATGCTACGGCATCATCGGTTGGTGAAATGGCCTACGAGTATTTCGTGCACGAGGGATACGACATTCCGGCGACGATTGCCACACAGCTATATACTGCGATCCTGACGGATACGGGACGTTTCAGATATTCGTGCACGTCTCCTCGCACGATGACCATTGCGGGAGACTTGATCGCCAGAGGTGCGGACCCTCGAACTATATGCGATTATGTATACTATGACCTTCCGCCATCCACTATGCTGTTGACGGGGAAAGTACTTAGCAGTCTGGAGTATTACAACGATGGCACTGTATGTCTGCTGACGTTGACAAACGATATGTTGGCCGAGGCCAGCGCTGATCCTTCGGAATCCGACGGTCTTGTCGATTTTACACTGTTTACAAAGGGAGTTACAACCGGCATTCTGCTCAAAGAGGTCGATTCATCACACACCAGGGTATCCCTGCGTTCGAGCGATGAAATTGATGTTGCTCGTATTGCAGCGAGTTTTGGCGGCGGCGGACATAAAAACGCAGCCGGCTGTGAATTGCCGTTGCCGCTTGGTGCGGCAAAACAGAGAATCATTGAGATTCTCCAGGAGGCAGGTGACCAGAGCGACTGATAAATATCACGGGATTCTGCGACTAAATAAACCTCCTGGAATCACCAGCCACGATGCGGTGGATGAAATCCGAAGGATCACGGCGCAGCGATCGGTAGGACATACGGGTACGTTGGACCCTGCTGCCGAAGGACTACTTGTCTTATGTCTTGGCAGAGCCACAAAAATCGCACGATTCCTGACAGCAAGCGACAAAACTTACGAAGCTGAGATTCGACTTGGGCTGGAATCGACTACGTTTGATTCCGAAGGTGTAGACAAAGACGCCACTCCGGCTGAAGTCCCCACATTGAGCAAGTCAGACTTGAACCTGATCCTGCGGGAATTTGTTGGCAGGATTCGTCAGACGGTTCCGTTGTATTCGGCTGTTCACGTGGATGGACAACGCCTGCACCGAATGGCACGCAAGGGACAGGAAGTTACGCCGCCTGAACGCGAGATCATGATACGCCGGATCGATTTGTTGTCATTCGATAACGACCGGTTGCGCATTACTGTCGAATGTGGTAAAGGGACGTACATTCGCAGCCTGGCGCACGATATTGGCCGTCGTCTTGGATGTGGTGCCTATTTGTCGGCTCTCCGCAGAATGACTTCCGGTACCTTTAAACTTCATGATGCCCTCACTCTTAATGAAACAGAGCGGCTGCACAATGAGGGAGCTCTGGAAAGCCACATGCTGGCGATTTCACAAGTGCTCGACCTTGGTGCCGTTACGCTGAGCGATGAATTCAGTACTCATGTTAAACATGGACAAGTACCTTCCTCTGCCGATGTGATTAGTGTTGAAGGAGAATTCTCCCCAGGTGACTCCATTATGGTCAGAAACAGGCAAGGTTCAGTCCTGGCACTGGCCAGGGCGAGCGTGTCTGCACAAATGTTGCTCCAACAGGCATCTGCAAAAATCTACGAGTATGACAGGGTACTCAATTGAGCATGATATTCATTGACAGATTAGGGGATTATCCGGAGGTTCGGCCGGGTTCAGCGGTGACAACTATCGGCACCTTTGACGGCATTCACCGAGGTCATCAGATGATCTTCCGACGTGTTCATGACATCGCGCAACAATCAGGCCTTGATCCCGTGCTTATTACGTTTCATCCGCATCCCCGGGCTCTGACAACGCCTGATAATGTGCCAATGCTGCTCACGTCGATCCAGGAGAAGAAGAAATTCATTCCGGATTTTTTCGATGGCACCGTTCTGATATTGGAATTCACTCGCGCCCTGATGAATGTGACCGCCCAGCAGTTTGTGAAGGAAGTATTGCTTGATAGAATCGGCAGCAAGAAGTTGGTCGTTGGATATGATCATGGCCTTGGCAAAGATCGGGGTGCAACAGCCGGTGAACTCAGACAGATGGGGCGAGAGCATGCTTTTGACGTGGAAATCGTCGAGCCGGTCATTCACAAGAACGAGGTCGTTTCTTCTTCGAAGATTCGCGAAGCAATGAAAGCGGATTCATACGAGCAGGCGATTGAACTGCTGGGACACGATTACGCCATTTGCGGGACGGTCGAACGAGGAATCGGCCTGGGTCGCAATATCGGCTACCCGACTGCTAACATTCGATACAGTCACCGCAAACTGCTGCCACCTCAGGGCGTATACGCCTGCTGGGCTCAGATCAATGGTAAAGAGAAAAAAGGTATGGCGTTTATTGGTCACAACCATTTCAACCCCAAGGAAGGGCTTTCAGTCGAAGCCAACCTGTTCGATTTTGATAGCGACATCTACGACAAGAACATCGCCATCTACCCGACCACCTTTATTCGCGCTAATCGGAAATTCGATGACTCTTCGGCCCTCGCTGAACAGATAGCAATAGATAAAAAGCAAATACTGGAAATATTGAGTAAGGAGAAACATCATGCCGTTAGACAAAAACAAAACGGCCGAAACAATCGCCAAACATCGTCTTCATGAGACCGACACAGGCTCGCCGGAAGTGCAGGTCGCTCTGCTAACTGAGCGCATCAGTCACCTCACCGAGCACATGAAGGCACACAAGAAAGACTTCCACACGCGTCATGGTCTGCTAAAACTGGTAGGACAGAGAAGACGTATGCTGGACTATCTAAAAACGCGGGATATTGTGAGTTATCGCGATGTTATTAACCGGCTCGGACTCAGACGTTAGGAGAACTAGTGAGTAACCAAGTACACAGAGTTGAATTTGAACTCGGCGGACGCACCATGATCATCGAGTCCGGCCGACTCGCCAAACAGGCCAACGGGGCCGTGACCGTTCAATACGGAGATTCGATGGTCATCTCTACTGTCTGTTCTCAGACAGAGCCCAGGCTGGGTTTTGACTTTTTCCCACTGACCGTTGAGTACAGGGAAAAGTCATACGCAGCCGGTAAGATCCCGGGTGGCTTTTTCAAGCGCGAGGGGAGGCCTTCGGAAAAGGAAATCGTCTCAGCCCGCATTATTGACAGGCCGATTCGCCCCCTGTTTCCGGATGACTTCAAAGGCGAAACACAGTGTATCAACTTCATCATTTCACACGACCTGAAGAATGATACCGACATACCGGCCCTGATCGGTACGGGAGCCGCACTGGCGATTTCCGATGTGCCGATAGCCAAGACTATTGCCGGTGTTCGCGTCGGCAGGATTGACGGAGAGTACGTTGTCAATCCCACTATCGATCAGTACGACGAATGCGATATCAGGATCGCTATGGCCGGTTCGGCGGATAGTATTGCCATGGTTGAAGGTGGCGGACTTGAAGTCAGCGAAGCGGACATGGTCGGTGCCCTTCAGTTCGGTCATGAACATATCAAGACGATTGTTGGCAAGATTGAAGAACTGAAGTCGATGTGCGGCAAAGAGAAGTTCGAGTATACGAAGGTTGTGCCGATGGAGAATGTCTTTGATCGTGTCAAGGAGATTGTCGGTAGCAGGCTCAATGAGTATAATCATGTTGCTGACAAAGAGGCGCGTAACAAAAGCAAGAAACAGTTGAAAACTGAGGTTCTTGAAGCCCTTGCCGAGGAGTTCCCTGAAGCTACAGGAGATATCAAGACTGCGATCCATGACCTGGACTCAGCGTCCATGCGCTCCATGATCGTAGACGAAGGCAAGCGTATTGACGAACGCCATCCTGACGATATCCGTGAGATTACGTGCGAAGTCGGTTTTCTTCCGCGTACCCATGGATCGGCGGTTTTCACACGCGGACAGACACAGTCCCTGGTGGCAGTTACTCTGGGAACAAAGATTGATGAGCAACGACTTGACGAACTGGAAGGTGAGTCTACCAAGAGCTACATGCTTCATTACAACTTCCCGCCGTTCTGTACCGGCGAGACCAAGCCTATTCGCGGAACTAACCGTCGCGAGATCGGTCATGGTGCTTTGGCCGAGCGGGCGTTGCAGCCGACTATCCCGGATGATTCGAGCTTCCCGTACACTGTACGCATAGTTTCCGACATAATGGAATCCAACGGCTCATCGTCGATGGCCTCAGTCTGTGGTGGTTCGCTGGCGTTAATGGATGCCGGGGTTCCCACCAAAACAGCCGTGGCAGGTATTGCCATGGGACTGATCAAGGAGAATGACAAAGTCGTCATCCTGACCGATATCCTTGGTGATGAAGATCATTTTGGCGATATGGACTTCAAGGTAACGGGTACGTCCACAGGCATTACAGCCATTCAGATGGACATCAAGATTACCGGGTTGGACATATCAACTATGCAGGAAGCGTTGGACAAAGCTCGCATCGCACGACTCAAGATTCTTGACGTCATGAATGCGAC
>QNAF01000059.1 GCA_003641405.1 Candidatus Zixiibacteriota bacterium
ACTGTAAACCGTTGGCAGATAAATACGACTTCGCATCTATGAGAGAACGTGTAATGGTAGCCTCTGGGATAGAAAATTCTTCGCTGAGGACCGATGGCCCATATGTCTATCGGGACCTCGATGAATGCCTGGCACTCATGAATGGGTATGTGGAAGAAGTGTCAAGATTTAGAGTTGTAGCATACATGGGGCATCTTTGCCCACCTAACAGGTGGGATGACAGTGGAATAACAAGACCCCACCCGTTGGGTGGGCTACTAAAGTAGGCATTTCCGAAAAATACAACTTCTTCAACAGGCCCCAAGCTGTGGGGCACCAGCCAAGCCGCTCGTCGTCAATTGGCCCTCCCGGCATACAACGCTGAGAATCTGGATTCTGCGATTTTCTCGTAACAATACATTACCACCGAAACAACTCATCGCGTTCTACGTACCATGAAGAGTGGATTTCGGGCGGCGCTCGCAATAGTCCGCCTGATTTGAACATGGAAGCAAACAACCACGTAGTGAAGGTGTAGATTATGTTAAGAACAATCAAATTCATGGTGGCGGCCCTGACGCTTTTCGTGGCTGGTGTACCGCTGGCTGCCGAAACGCTTGTCGAGATTGAACGCGTCCGACCTGGAGATCTGGAATCGGTCGGGTTTGAGCTGACAAAACCGGCAGAAGTGGAGATTGAGGCAGTTGGCCTTCCTCAGAGTTCCAACGAACGCATGACGGTGTACGCCTGGATTCTCGATTCCGACACTCGTGAGCCCGTCTGGGTAATGAAAAGCCGCGGTTCAGACAGATACCGGTCCGGTGTTCTCCGCAAAGTTGAGAAAGTTAAGGCGCTTGATGCCGGCAAGTACGAACTGTACCTGTATGCCGGTGAAGGTTATTACGGGAATATCAGTTTCTTTGGTGAAAAAGGCGGTTCATGGAATCTATTTGGATTGTTCGACGGCAAGTATAATCGTGACTATGATGATGATGATGATTGCTGGTTTGATGACGATGATTTCGAGGACCTTGTCAGGGACAGCTACGTACGGCTGTCCTCGGATGAGATATCCAAGAGTGACATCAAAGAGTTCGATGTCACCGGTGAGTTTGCAGGCGCGCTCGTAACGCATAACCAGCTTGGTGATGAGGAATACATACGTCAGGCGTTCCGTCTGGACAAGCAGATGTCACTCCGCATCTACTCGGTTTTTGAGTATCCTCCAGAGAACCGCAATCCCGTGGACCTCGGCTGGATTATCAATTCGGGAACTCGTGAGAAGGTCTGGGAACTGGATCGCTGGAACACGGATGCAGCCGGTGGCGGTAAGAAGAACAGGATGTTCGATGACGAAGTTGAACTGGAGAAGGGGGACTACATACTCTATTTTGTGACGGATGACTCGCATTCATTCGAGTATTTCAATGTCAGGCCTCCTTATGATCCCTGCAACTGGGGGATCACGATTCTTCCGGGCCAGGATTTCAGCCGCTCGGCCTTCAAACTGATGGACCTTCCCAAAAAAGAGAAACCGCTCGTAGATCTGACCAGAGTGCGGGACGATGACTATGTCGAACAGGCGTTTAAGTTAGACAAGGAAACGACGTTCAGGGTTTACGCTATTGGGGAGTACTCGACCCGTGACCGCGAGTTTGCCGACTACGGATGGATTGAGGAAGCCGGCAGGGGAAAAGTCATTTGGGAAATGAAGAGAAGAAACACAGAGTACGCCGGTGGTGGTGAGAAGAACCGAATGTTCGACGGCAGGGTCACTCTCCCGGCAGGCGAATACGTTGCCGTTTACGTTACGGATGGTTCCCATGCCTACCGCGACTGGAATGTGGCCGCTCCTTATGATCCTGCTGCCTGGGGAATGGCGATATTCCCTGGTCCCGATGGGGGAGCTTCGAATCTGAAAATACTGTCAGAGAGGGACCTGAAGAAGGATTCAGACGTTCTTGTACAGATGACAAGGGTTCGTGACAGAGAACACCTTCGGGAACGATTCACTCTGGATAAAGACACCCGTGTGCACATTTACGCTATCGGCGAAGGCGAGCGCGGGCGGATGTTCGACTACGCCTGGATCGTCGATGATCGGACCGACCGAGCGGAATGGGAGATGACCTGGCGCAGTACCGATCATGCCGGCGGGGCGAAGAAAAACCGCGTGTACGATGATGAGATTCTGCTCGAAAAAGGCACCTATGTCGTGCACTACGAGACGGATGGCTCCCACTCCTTCAGTGACTGGAATGCCAAGCGTCCGCGTGATCCTCATAACTACGGAATTACAATCACCAGGGTGCCGTAGGTTGAGCATATCATAGACTTGCAGCCCGGGGATCCCGACACTCTCTTTTCCGGGCTGCCTAAGGACAGGGACTGCCCCGAGGGGTAGCCCCTGCTTCCATTTTGGCCTTGATGTTATGCAGGGCCAGTTGAGAAGGCTGGTGCCCCACAGCTTGGGGTTTGTTGAAAAACCTCTTCTATCCATTTGGGCGGCTGTGCTGCCAGGTGTCCCTGCCTGGCAGCCGCGAGAATCAGTAGGCAGCGTCAGGCAGAGACACCTGACGCCACTGTATGTGGACGGTTTCTCAACACACTCCAGGTTTGAAAGTGCCTTACCGTTCCGGAAAGCCCCTATTGATCCCAACTCCATTTTGCAGTATTATAGACTGTTCTCGTCTTGGAAACGGGAAGACACTGACCCCGGACCAACTTCAATGAAAGGACCGGCATGGCTCTCGATATCAACGGTGTGATGAGCAAGGCGTTGCAAGCCAAAACCGCCTTTATGAAACTCAATCAGGAACAGACGGACCGCATTGTTCAGGCAGCCTACGAGGCAGGGTTTGATAATCGAATCCGGCTGGCGAAACATGCCTGCGATGAAACAAGGTTGGGTGTCTGGAAGGACAAAGTCATTAAGAATGTGCTCGCCACTCAGTTTGTTTACGATGACATCAAGAATCAGAGGACCGTAGGAATAGTAGCCGAGGACGCCCAGAACGAAATAGTCGAAATAGCCCGTCCAATCGGACCTATCTTTGCCGTTACTCCTGTCACGAATCCGACCTCAACGGCCCTGTTCAAAGTGCTGATTTCACTGAAATCAAGGAATCCGATTATCATCCGCCCGCATGGAGCGGCAAAGAAGTGCACAATTGAGGCTGCGCGAGTGTGCTACGAAGCCGCTTTGCAAGAGGGTGCTCCGGAGAACTGTATTCAGTGGATATCACGATCGACTGAAGAGCAGACAATGGAGTTCATGAGACACAAGAAGACGGCTATGATCCTCGCTACCGGATCGGTCGGGCTGGTAAGGGCAGCCTATAGTTCAGGTAATCCGGCAATTGGTGTTGGCCCCGGGAATGTGCCTGTTTTCATAGGGAGGACCGCCGACGTACCGTTTGCAGTGGATCAAATCCTCATGTCCAAGACGTTCGACAATGGGACTGTCTGTGCCAGCGAGCAATCGCTCGTGGTCAGGGACTGTCATGTAGATGAGGTCATCCGGCTGTTCAAGGAGCGAAAAGCGCATTTCCTGTCCACAGATGAGATCAAGCGTCTTGAGTCGGTTGCTTATAACAAGACGATGAGTGTCATGAACGTCGAAGTAATCGGTCAGTCGGCGGTGACTATTGCTAAGATGGCTGGTATTGACGTTCCGGAAGACACCACACTTCTAATAGCTGAACTCGACGATATCGGCCATGACTGTCCGCTCTCGATGGAGATACTGGCGCCCATTCTGGCATTCTACCGCGCCGACACATTTGAGGAGGCTATCACGCTCTGCCGCCGAATAAACTTGAACGGTGGTCTGGGCCACACCGTGAGCATATTCTCCAACTGTGAAGACAAGATTGAGCACTTTGCTTCGGTGATGAATGCCGGCAGGATCTTAGTGAACACGCCGGCTTCTCTCGGCGCCCTGGGTGGGACCTATAACGCCCTGTCGCCGTCCATGACTCTTGGCTGCGGAACGGGCGGAAAAAATATCACCACTGACAATGTCTCTGCAAGACACCTGCTCAATATCCAACGAGTTGCCAGACGCAAGGTAAGCCGGCACATTGGACCGTCGGCGTTGGAACGCTTTTTCGACGAGTCTATGGACGCCGCCTCTTTCCAGAACGAGAGTTACTGGGGATTCGGAGCAGGGGAGAGGGGTGAGTGAGTTTCTAAAAGGGCTTGCACGAAGGGGAGCGGCGCGGCTATCTTCATAATATCAGTCAGGTAGATTGGATTGACGCCCTGGTCGAATTACAGTTGGAGGTAGATACATGCTACGCCGCATTCTTCCATTTCTGCTGCTTATCGTGCTCATATCAAGTTGCGGGCGTCCAAGGCAGGATGTTCTTTTTCCAGAGAGAGTGTTCCTGAATCAGTCGCTGAGAGCGTCTGCTGATGTGTACGCCTCTACCACGCTCAACGATTCGGTATTCACAATTCCTGGGATCAAGATGTCCGCCCAAGGGAATCCGAAACGTCCTTTGGTACAACTATGTCTGCACAACGCCGGAAACACGACCGTGCTGGAACCGTTCAAGCGTAGCCACATCACGTCCCGGGATACAGATTACCATAGATGCGACATCTGCTTGTTCTTCGGTACAGATGATGGTCATTATGAGACTCAACCAGAGGGTCTAGATGAGCGGATTGCGTGGTACTTTGAATCAAACTTCTACGAGCCTCTTTCTCCTGCCGAGCGGACTTGCGAAAATCTGGATGTCTTGTCGATTGGGGAGGTCTACCATATTACATCGGGCAATTACTGGCTGCTATTCAGAGTGACCAACTGTGTATGGCAGGACACTCTTCCGCCAGTGTGGATAGGTGATTGTTGGACCGACACGCTCAGGTTTCGCGTCGTGGAGGACAGTTTGCATGAGTGAGTCCGGCGGGCCACTAATAGGGTATAATCAGGGGCAGATGTGGACATCTGCCGCCCACTGTTACGGCACTTTCGGAGTGGTTGGTTCCGGCCAGTTAGCTGTCATGCTGAGCCTGTCGAAGCATGGTGCGCCGTTTGGCCGCTTCACCCTTCGAGAAGTACCTCCCCCAAACAAGTTTGAGGGTGTCACCCAGCCGTTTAGCTACTTCACCCTTCGACAAGCTCAGTGTGACAGATAAAGCGTCTGAGCCGCCCACTGTTACGGGGATGTTGCCCTTCAGGTGGGTTTTCTCTATCCAGCGACTACCTTCTAACTCCCTGCCAATACATCGCTTAACGCCGCGAGATCGTAGTCCTGAAGCATCCACATTTTTTCTTTCGAATCCCCTTGACAATTCGAGATATAGTCCGATATTGAAAACGAATTTCAATATCTTTATTACAGCGAATGTTTTGATGAATGAGATAGAAGTATTCAAAGATCATCTGAGAGCCGCCGGACTCAAAGATACGGTACAGCGTAAGGTGGTTCTGAATACATTCCTGAATACTGAGAAGCACGTTTCAGTCGACGATTTGTATCGCCTGGTAAACAGGGCCAAGCGTCATGTTGGGTACGCTACCGTGCACCGCACTATGAAGCTTATAGCCGAGTCGGGACTGGCCCGCGAAGTTATGTTCAATGACGGCGTGGTGCGTTTTGACCATTGCTATGGGCGTGAGCACAAGCATCATCATCATCTGGTTTGCACTCAGTGCAAGAAAGTAATTGAATTTTCCAGTCAGGCCCTGGACAGGGAAGAACAAAGGATACTTAGTAAGCATGGTTTTGAGTCCGTATCTCACCGGTACGAGATATTCGGTCTCTGCAGGGAGTGCCGTCAGAAGGCGAACCGAAAATGAGAAAACGTTCCGTGCAAAGCACATCAGGCGAGACCACGTTGAGCAAGGCGCAACCGGGCATCACGTTTGAGATGATCGGGCTGGATGGCGGGGAGCGCATGAGTGAACGTATCAGTTCCATGGGATTGAATAACCATGCCAGATTCCAAGTAATAGCCAATTCCGGTCACGGTCCGGTGGGGATTCGGGTCGGGTGGACTACACTGGGGATTGGGCGGGGGATGGCCGCCAAGATCAGGGTTAGGAAGATTGAAGCAGACTGATGCTTCGCTGACAGTGGCGATTGCGGGGAACCCGAATTCGGGCAAGACTACTATTTTCAATAATTTGACTGGGGCTAACCAGCATGTCGGCAACTATCCCGGTGTTACGGTGGAGAAGAAGGAAGGCTGGCTGGACCTTGATGGTCGTCGGCTGAAACTGGTTGATCTTCCGGGTACTTACTCTTTGTCGGCCCACTCTATCGAGGAAGTAGTCGCTCGTAACTACATTATTGAGCAGAAGCCCGATGTGGTCATCGACGTTGTTGATGCTTCCAATATTGAAAGAAATCTCTACCTGACAACGCAGCTTCTCGAACTGGATGTTCCGGTTGTGTTGGCGCTGAATATGAGCGATCAGGCAGAGAAGCGCGGTATCATAACGGATCACAAGCTTCTTTCTCAGCTTCTCGGTGTGGCTTCAGTACCGACTGTTGGCAACAAGAAGAAGGGGATGCAGGAACTGTTGAAAGCAGCCATAGCGGTAGCTGACAATCAGGATGTCTATCAACCCTTTACAGTCAATTATGGGAAAGAGTTCGAGCAGGAACTGGAAACACTGACGCAGTTGGTGGAACAAGACAACAGTGTGATTGGGAATTGTCCGCCACGGTGGGTGGCGTTGAAGCTTCTGGAAGATGACCCTGAAGTAATCAAGAAGGTCGGGCAGCAGAAAACGGCCGCCGCGATTTTTGCGGCTGCGGACGAGTCCCGCGAGCGTCTTGAGGCACTCCTGGGAGAAGCACCATCAGCGGTTATCTCAGATCGGCGCTACGGTTTTATCAGTGGAGCCTGTTCGGAAGCCGTCCAGTTTTCCGGCGAGAAACGCCACAGTGTGTCCGACACTATCGACCTGATGCTCATTCACCCCAGCCTGGGGCTTCCAATCTTCGCTTTCCTGATGTGGATGATGTTTACGTTGACGTTCACGCTTGGCAAGATGCCGATGGAGTGGATAGAGTGGGGTGTCGGTGTCCTTGCAGGTTTTGCGAGATCGGTATTGCCGGAGGGTCTGCTCAGTTCACTGATCGTAGATGGCATTATCGCGGGCGTCGGTGGTGTGATCGTGTTTCTTCCAAACATCGTTCTCTTGTTTCTTGCTATAGCCATCCTGGAAGACACCGGGTACATGGCTCGGGCTGCTTTTGTTATGGACCGTATCATGCACCGGATAGGGTTGCATGGGAAATCGTTCATTCCGATGCTGATCGGTTTTGGCTGCACGGTCCCGGCATACATGGGAGCCAGGATAATCGAGGATCGCAGTGATCGATTGGTGACCATGCACGCCACCGGTTTCATGAGTTGTGGTGCCCGCCTGCCGGTGTATATTCTCGTGTGTGGGGCTTTCTGGCCGGAGAACGCAGGGAATGTCGTTTTCTCGATTTACGCCCTGGGCGTGTTGGTGGCAGTCGGCACCATAAAGCTCCTTCGGGGTACGCGTTTCAGAGGGATGTCAGAGCCGTTCATCATGGAGCTGCCGCCCTACCGGGTACCGACTGTTCGCAGTCTGGTAATCCACATGTGGGAACGATCCTGGATGTACATTCGCAAAGCCGGTACGATCATTCTGGCGTTCTCGATTATCATGTGGGTGCTGATGACATTTCCACGACTGGACAGCTACAGCCAGGACTATCATGTCCTGATCGATGATGCGACCGCGTCTTACGAAGTGGGAAACATGTCCGATACGGAATTAGATTCACTTGTCACCGGCTATGAAAGTGCCATGGCGGCGGAGAGTATCAGGAACAGTCTCATGGGGCGATTCGGCATGTTGATTGAGCCGGCTATTGAGCCGCTTGGCTTCGACTGGCGCATGGGGGTTGCGCTTATTTCGGGGTTCGCGGCTAAAGAGGTAGTTGTGTCCACGATGGGGACTGTCTACGGTGTGGGGGAAGTTGACGAAGAATCCGGCTCGCTCCGAGGGAGACTTGCCGGTGATCCACTCTATTCGCCGCTTATTGCATATGCCTTTCTTGTGTTTGTGTTGCTGTATATTCCCTGTATGGCCGCAATGGCGGTATTCCTGCGAGAGACAGGTTCGTTCAAGGAATTGGCATTCCAGATAGGCTATACGACCGGGCTGGCATGGGTTATGGCCTTTGTGGTGTACCAGGGTGGGAGACTGCTGGGACTTGACTGACAGGGTAGAGATGTATGTTTGAGTATCTGGTGATAGCTGTCTTGTTCGGTTGGGCTGTTTGGTTCCTGTACAAACAGTTCCGCGCCGATGTCTGCAACCATGGCTGCGACAGTGCTGGTTGCTCCGGCTGTAGCCTGTCTCCTATCAGCAGAGAACGTTCAGGGGAAGATTGTGACTCATAACTTATCCTCCCGGTAGATGATGTACGCCTTGCGTCCGGTAGTATATGCAATCTTCTTTCCGTCTGGGGAGTACCTTGGGGGAGTTCCTGCGTCGAGACCAGTGAGAGCACCCAGATCCGTAAATTCGTTAGTCGCGTAATTGAATGTACACATTCTATCAACAACATATGGCTCCTTTCCTTCGCAGGCCTGAAGGAAGAGCAACTCCTCAAGTCTTGGGTTGAAAGTAGGAAAGTAGTAGGAGCAACCTACCGTGTGCGCTGGCGGGTCGCCTGCGAAGTCATCGACATATGTTGTGGAACTGTCGGTCAAGTCGGTAAGTATCCCACGAGTGAATGTGTGCGATAGGTCAGCGGAGACAAGATGCTCGCGTATGTGAAACGGGAGACGGTGACCACATTGTTTTATTGAGTCTGTCTGGTAGAGGCTACGGATCTGGAAGTCGCCGGTACCATCAACTATGGTAGCATAGACATGTTCCCCGGCAAGTGCGTCCTTGTCGGTGGAAAACGACTTGTTCTCAGAACGGAATTTCCTGCTCTCCCGCTGTTCCACTTCAGTGCCGTCTTTTCGACCGGTCGCACTTATGACCCTATAGTAGGCGTTTCTCTCAAGAGAGAGAAATGGTCCCTCAAACCACTCCGAGCCAGGCACCAAAAAATCCCGTGTTTTCCAGTACACCTCCATGATGACCTCATCACCCGTCGCGATGTTGTACAAGATAAGCTGATTAAGAGCAGAGTCTGTCTTTCGACTCCTATCCTCGAGGCGCACTGCGATATCCTGATCCGAAACCCACTCGTGTCTATAGGGCGACAGATCGTGGATTGAGGACACCTCGTGGCTGTTGCCCAGGGTGTCGGAGATCATCAGGTGGTTGTTGGCAAAATACGCCAGCATGGTGCCGTCAGGTGACCATCTTACTGACACAGCACAGCCAGCCGTTTTTGCAGGGCCGACCTCAATGACTCTGGTGATTTCGTAGTCTGCTGCAAGAGTGCTGCTTGCGGTAACAGCCAGCACCCCTACCAACGCGATTAGTAGTACTTTCATAGAATATCTCCCTTTTGTCGTTGCGGCTGTTGGAAGACACTCGTACTTGGTGCACGGAGCATTACCAGCCACACATTTGCACCCCAAGACAAATTCACTCAGTGCCCTCGCCAGCCGAAGAGTACTCCTTGAACCACGTGAATCCACGTTCTTCCATGATTTTCAGATAGCCCGTGTTTCTTTCAGGCATCAGGTCAGCGGTGTAGTGTAGTCCAAAATACCGTTGGACCGGGCTGATATAACCCCGTCTCCTGATTTTTTCAATACAGCGGGTGGCAAGACCCTGTGAATGGACTTTCCTGCAAACGCGGGAGATATCATCGAGGCGCTCATCAGTAGGTTCCACTTTCAGGTCAGGATACTTCCGGTCGAATGCTCTAAGTAGCTCGTCGTCAGGCAGCTCGTGATACTTCTCATTATGCACGATTGTATCAACTCCCAGCTTTTTCCTGGGGGCGGGCCGCCTTTTGGGATAACCGATACAGAGTAGTACTACCGGGAAAACGCCTTGGGGTAACTCCAATAGCTCGCAGGTCTTTCGGATGGATTCGGTAACAGTGCCAATGTAGACACTCCCGAGATCCATGGCGTCTGCCGCAGTGCATATGTTCTGTGCGGCAATGATGCAGTCCTGGAAAGAAATCCAGAAATGACGAAACGAAGCGGTGGCCGTGAAAGGAGCATCTTCGAGCTCGGCCCAGCGCTGGAGGCGTCGCCAGTCGAGGCAGAACATGAGGTTGACCGGTGCCGTGGCAATGAAATCCTGGGAATTCCACTCAGCCAGCTTCTTTCTGGTTTCGGCGTTCTCGACCTTGATGATTGAGTAGGGTTGAAGATTCCCGCCAGTGGCAGCATGATCTCCGGCCTCAAGTACTTGACGAAGAATCTCTGGTGGCACTTTCCTGTCAGTAAAGCTGCGGCAGGTGGATCGTTCCAGGAGCAACCGGATTGTCTCATTAGGGTAGGCTATCGTGCCTGTCTCTCCGACTCCGTGGTGGGAGGGTATGTCATTTTGATTACTATCGCCCATGTTTCCTCCTGCTCATCGTATCCAAACCGGTCAAGTCAGTTCTCTAAGACATTGCTACTTACGTTGCAGTATACAAATCGAGTGGCGTGTGCAACAGCGCAAAGCAGCAAACGGTTGATTCTGGTGTCACTTTTGCCTTATTCTTGCGCACAGGACGACTATGGATCAAACAAAACTTGTGCGCGGCACATGTTCACATGTGCCGTATCATCTGGTAGATCTGGACATCTGCCAGACACAGTGTGGTCAGATCCCAACCCACCTGAAGGGTTTGTTGAAAAAGTCCTCTCCTTAAGTTGAGTCAGGTCCTTTCCCGCCAAAGGCGGGATGAGACCTGACTCTATTCTGTGACATAACGTCACGTGTCGGGTCACAATCTCCCGCCTAGGCGGGAAATCAGGACCCGACACAACGCTGCTATGGGGTTCATCAACAGGCCCTGAAAGGCGGGCCACCCTTCTGAGAAGTTCTGGTCAGCCAGTTGTCATGCTGAGCTTGTCGAAGCATGGTGCGTCGTTTGGTCGCCTCACCCTTCGACAACAGGCTGTGTCGCAATTGGTTTTAGTTGAGAGTGGGATGTTTGGTTGATATGTTATGATTCCAAGGCGTGAGTCAGCAAGGAGCGTAGGGAATGGAACATCCTCCTTGATCTCCCAGCAGGTACCATCATTCCAATCGGGGATAACGGCGCCACAACCAGCATTCCACCAGCCCCAAGCACCAGCGGGTACATATGATGCTGTGTCCAGACAAAT
>QNAF01000060.1 GCA_003641405.1 Candidatus Zixiibacteriota bacterium
CTGTAACACCGGATGTAAGTCAATGAACCAATCAAAGGGCGTCATGTCGTTTCTCCTAACAACTCTCGGTTTTGTGCACGGCACATGTCCACATGTGCCGTATCAATCGGCAGATGTGGACATCTGCCGGACACAGAGTTTTTCAACAAACCCCTGGCTACAAACATGTGATACAAACCGAAGCTCTATTCTTCTGGCGAGAAATCTTCTTTGCCAACACCACACTCGGGACATACGAAATCATCAGGGAGATCTTCAAAGGAAGTACCCGGCTTGATACCTTCTTCCGGCAATCCTTGCTCCGGATCATAAACCCATCCACAGACATCGCAGACATACTTATTCATTATATATTCTCTTTCGTATAGTTTAGGGTTCTTGAGAAATGCTCAGTAATTCCCCTTGCCCTCAACAGGCCAACTCCATTGCTTTTTCCGCCAACAGTCTCCCGGCCTGGCGACATTCGTCCAGAATTTCATCTGTGGGCCTGAATTGGGCCTTGAGCGGATCACGCAGTATTTCCCATTTCATAGCTTTCATGTACTCGTCCACTGCTTCCGGTCCACCGCGTCCCCAACCGTATGAACCAAAAGCAAAACCAGCTTTGTTCAAGGGTCTCAAACCCTTCAGGTAGGTCAGCACAGCCGCGGCCATTGGCATCATACCAGCATTGAGCGTTGACGAACCAAAAGCAATAGCCGCAGCATCAAGTGACTCGGTGGCTATCTTAGAATGATCCGAACCACGAACATAAATGAGTTTAGTTTCAACGCCTGGCAGAGAGGCTCCTTCGAGGATGGCGTGAGCCATCTCGCCGGTACTGCCCCACATCGTATCGTATATTACAAGCACTTTAGGTTTTGGACGAAATGACGCCCAATCCATGTAGGCTTCAAGCATTTCCCTGATATGATGGCGCAGGATCAGACCGTGGCTGGGTGCGATCATCTCGACGTCAAGCACATCCATCTGCTGCAGCACTTTCGCCGTCTGTTTACCATAGGGCATGATGATATTAGCGTAGTAGCTCCTGGCCTCCTGCAACAATGTCTCCAGTGGCACCTTATCGTCGAATCGCTGCGAGGAAGCATAGTGCTGACCAAAAGCATCCATGGAGAACAGCAGCTTCTCCTCGGGAACGTAAGTGAACATCGATTCGGGCCAGTGTACCATCGGTGTCTCAATGAAGTGGAGGGTACGATCTCCCAGTGATACCGTGTCACCTGTCTTGACGATCTGGAACTTCCAACCGGAAGTATCAAAGTGTCTGGATAGTGCATTCTTGCACTTCTGATCGCATATCAGTATTGCCTTCGGCATCGCTGCCATAACTTGCGAAAGAGCACCGGCATGATCCGGTTCGGCGTGGTTGCAGACGACGTAGTCGATACTATGCAATGGCGTCATAGCCGAGATGTTCTGAAGCAGGTGCTGTCCGTAAGGTGCTTTGACAGTGTCAATCAGGGCAGTTTTTTCATCCCGAATCAGGTAGGCATTGTACGTTGTACCGCGCTCGGCGGTATAACCATGGAAGTCGCGGATTGTCCAGTCTACGTATCCAACCCAGTCGATTTTATCCCGGAGCGTTGTATTCATAAGCATCCCTCAGCGAACCAATTCAATCACATTTTGTCTCATGGGCGTCGTGCCCGTTGCCATCAGAACAGTGACAGCAGTTTGGTGTAGTATGGGTGTTCAGAGTAACCTTGTGTGTGGTGATCGTCGTGTCGTTGTTCGACTGTGCGTTATCAGTATTGCTGTCGGAATGAGCCTTCGCCATATATGAATACAGCATAATTGCAAGCAGTGCTATCGCCGAAATATGATACAGCCAACTACCCTCAGACTGCATGTGCGTGTGGCTGGCGATTCCAGGCAATGACATGTTCGTAATCGGCATCAGCCAATCCAGAAGCAGTCCGAAACCCAGGGCGCTCGCTCCAACAGTCAAAAGGTATATGACTGCAGTGCGTCCTCCCAGGGCTTTCCAAATGGTCGTGAACGAAGCGGCATTGGTCGCCGGTCCCGCGATAAGAAATGCCAACGCTGCACCGGGTGAACCACCTAAGTGTATCAGGCCGGCAGCAATTGGTACCGACGCAGTCGCACACACATATACCGGTATCCCTGCAGCCATCATCAGTAAAATCGATAGGACACCGCCACCGATGTACGCTGCGAGATGATCTTGTGGCACCAGCGCTGCCATTGCCCCGGCGATTAATATCCCAACCAACAGCGCCAGACCAATGTCTCGCGGCAGTGTTACCAGTCCGTATCTGACAATGCGTGTCAGCCTGCTGGTGTGCTCGGCCCCTGCACAACATGCCTCCATACAGGGTACAGATTCCTGCTTGTCCGTTGTCTGAGCGCCATTGCTCTCCTGTTCACCGAACCATCGTACGAGACTGCCCCCAACCAGGCCGGAGAGCAGGGCGGTCAGCGGTCGAAAGATCGCAAAGACCGGGCCGAGCAAGGCGTAAGTAACAGCGATACTGTCAACTCCGGTCTGGGGAGTAGAGAGCAGAAACGCTGTGGTTGCCGCGCGGCTGGCGCCATGGCGTCGCATCGATACCGATACCGGAAGAACACTACATGAGCACAGCGGAAGGGGCACACCAAACAAAGACGCTTTGAGCACGGGTCCAAGGCCTGGTTTTCCCAAATGGCGTTCTATCCATTCGGGCGATATCAGCACAGAGAGCACTCCCGCGGCAATGAAACCGAACAACAGGTACGGCGCCATCTGGCCGAGAACCAGCCAGCTTTGGGTGATGATTTCTACGATGAAATCAAGCATTCTCTATAATCCTAATAGTCATCGAGCGTACCCCACTCGGCATTCCATTCAGGTTACATTGCGCCCCACAAGGTGCTTCACTTTTGCTCTAATCTGATCTCTCACACAACGGAAGGTCTCAAGTATTTCGGACTCATCGCCAGTGGCATGTGCCGGATCCTCGAACGGCCAATGAAACTGTCTGGTAGCCTGTCCCCGAAAAACAGGGCAGCTATGATCTCCTGTATTCTCACATACAGTCACAACATAGTCAAACATCTGGTCGTCAAATTCGCTGACAGGCTTGCTTCGGTGGGCGGAAATATCGATTCCCAATTCCGCCATGACTGCAATGGCTCTTGGATTGACCCTGGTGCCGGTTGTTCCGGCACTTGCGACCTCAAACCTATCACCGGCCATGGCACGAAGGAACCCTTCGGACATCTGCGATCGACACGCATTCTCAGCGCAGAGAAAAAGCACTCGCATTCTCGAATCCATGAGTAATTACCAGTTCTCAGCCAACAATTCAAAGTGGGCTTGCGGGTGGGCGCAGGCCGGGCACACATCTGGTGCTTCTTCGCCTTCGTGGATGAATCCGCAATTGCGGCATCTCCAGACGACCTTCTTCTCTTTTTTGAATACTGTCCCTGCTTCCACATTTGCCAGCAGGTCGAGGTAGCGCTTCTCATGTTGCTTCTCAGCAACGGCAATAGCTTCGAATATCTTGGCAATTGCATCGAAGCCTTCTTCACGGGCTGTTTTTGCAAACTCAGGGTACATGCTTTCCCACTCGTGGTGCTCCCCGCCTGCTGATGCCTTCAGGTTTTCAGCAGTGCTGCCTATCACACCGGCTGGAAAGGCCGCCTGGATCTCCACCTCTCCGCCTTTGAGAAGTTTGAACAGCCTCTTGGCGTGTTCTTTTTCCTGATTGGCAGTTTCTTCGAAGATATGTGCGATTTGCACGAAACCTTCTTTCTTCGCCTTGCTTGCGAAGTAGTTATAGCGGTTTCGTGCCTGTGATTCACCGGCAAATGCCGTCAGTAGATTCTTCTCAGTTTTTGTTCCCCTCAAGTCAGCCATTGCAGCATCTCCTTTATTCTTGCGGTGGCTCTCCACCATTTGTGTTCTTTGTCTGAACTTGACTATCAGCTATGTCAGGACCGTTGCTACCGGACCCCGGAGTGTGTTTCCGCTGGAAGTGCTTGTATATATCGCAATTCTGAGCGATAGCAGTGGACTCCGGGCATTCAGAGCACTTGTTCCGTCCGAAATGCGAGCATCGACGCAGCCCGCACTTGTTCCTTCCATTTGCTGTCATCTCTTCAGTAAATCCTGCACTACAAACTCTAAGCAGCGCTTTCCCTGGTGTTAACCATGTCAAGAGCTCCCTGTGCCAGCTCACTTACCTGCTTACTGACAATTTCACCACATGCGAAATCATAATAATTCACTAGAGACTGGTCATCCAAAAGACGTTCAATGTCGGCGCGATGTGACTTGGCTCCTATCGCTCCGAGTGCCAGTGCAGAGTAAGCACGAATTGTCGGATCAGGATCATCAAGAGATTTTACCAGTTTGGGTATTATATTTCGAAACGGCTTGGGATCGACTAAAGCCGCCCGGTACACAGCGAAGTGAGTCCCTCGCTCAAAGGGTTCCTCTACCAGGTACGAGGGCAGAAGATCAGCGTACTCAGGGATCAGCGTCGGCACATTGACGAGAATTTCCCCGATCAGTTCTGGCGAATGCCAGGTAAGACCCCCGGACTCGTCATTCATCTGCCAGAGAAGGCGACGAAGCATATCTCTCACTTTGTCGAGATCGTATTCCGCGTAAGCAGCTACAACCCAGCCGATCGCTTCGATTGCACGCCAGCGCACGAACTCGTTATCGTCATAAGTCATCGACACGAGCACCCGGAAAGGATTACGTACCGATTTGGCCCACTCCAACAGAGCGGTTCGGTCTCGATCCCTAAGGAAAGCCCCAACTTCTGTCTTCTGTGCTCGCATTCCCATCGTTGTGTACTCTCCACCGATATTGCGGTAGATCTATTAAAACGCCTTCTCCGGTTTCCAGACTTTCCACACTTTACCGACAAGATCAGGCCCCGGTTTGAGGGTGGCCTTACCGGGAGTCCACCCGGATGGTGTAGCTTCTCCAGTCTCCCTGACATGTTTGAATGCCTGAACCTGGCGAATCAATTCAGATACATTACGTCCGACAGGAGGTGTCAGAATCTCCATTGCCTGAATAACACCGTCGGGATCAATCAGAAAACGTCCCCTGATATCGACTCCCGCGTCCTCGTCATAGACGCCATACACTTTGCCAATCCGTCCACCTTGATCAGACAACATGGGGAAAGGTACACCACCGTCCACCATCCTGGATAATTCTTCTTCCTGCCAGATTTTGTGAGTGAAATGACTATCAGTACTCACAGAAAGCACCTGCACACCGAGAGCCTTGAGCTCATCATGCTTGACAGCAACTGCCGTCAATTCTGTCGGTCAGACGAAAGTAAAATCACCCGGGTAAAAACAGAGAGTAACCCATTGACCCTTGAAATCTGACAGTTTGACTGTCTTGAATTTACCGTCCACATACGCGTTCGCCTCAAAATCAGGCGCCGGCTTTCCTACACGTGCTAACATTTTGGATACCTCCTGATTATTTCTTCCTTGTGAAGGCTCTGAGTCGTCGATTTCACTTATACCGATTGGACCTTTTGACGGCTGTACACAGGGCTGCTGTTCTTCAGTCATATCTGCACCTCACTTCGCTATACACCCTACTCAGAAGTCGGCGGGGTGAAAACTCGCTGGCCCAATTCGCGATCGATCTGGAACAGTCCGGCTTTCGAGTCACCAAGCATCTTGAGTTGTTGAACAATTCCCTTGGCTGTAGATTCCTCTTCCACCTGCTCGTTTACAAACCACTGCAGGAAGATGTTCGCCGCATGGTCTTTCTCAGACAGTGCGATATCCATCAGGTTATTGATTAACCCGGTAACTTTCTGTTCATGCTTGTACACGGCCTCGGCGACTTCCACAGTTGAACCCCACTCGTCAGGCGGAGCATCAAAAGCCTTGACCAGAGCTCTCCCGTCACGTTCGATTACGTAGTCAAACATCTTCATACCATGCGATATTTCTTCCTGGTACTGAATGCGCATCCAATTTGCAAATCCGGGCAGGTCAACTGACTCCAGGTAAGCCGACATGGCCAGGTATAAATGGGCAGAATAGAACTCTGCGGCCACTTGTTCATTCAGAGCATCTTGCATCTTCTTACTGATCATTACCAAACCCTTCCGGTTCCCGGTATTAGTTCTCTGTTAGAATCCTATCATCATATTCGATCTCAAATCGCAGCTTGTGCTTGGCTTCTTCCTGCGCCAAGTCAAGAAATAATGACTTCAGATTAGCATCATCGGTGGCAGTGGCGAGGTCGTTATATAATTTGAAAGCTGCCTTCTCCGCCTTCATGGCTACGATAAGAGCCTCCTGGTAGCTCAGGTCGTCCTTAGCTTCGACATCAACCAGGGAATCGCCGATTTTCAAATCCTGAACCTTCTTCTCCGACGATAACATCCGCTTGCCGCCTTTTACAGCTATCAACTTGGCCTTGTGTCCTCGCTCCTCGGCGGCAAAACTGAGGAAAATACCTTTCATATGCTCGTGTTCCATGTTGCCAGCCAGCTTTGCGTAAAAATCAGCGGCTTCCTGCTCTTTCTTAATGGCGAAATCGAGAATCTTGTCTACTGAATCGAATTCCATTTTCACTTCCTCCTCAGATCAGGCCTTCCACAGCCCGTGAAGGTTACAGTACTCACGAGCACTGACTTTGTTAGCTTTAACCATAAATGTTGCTTCGGGGGCATCACCGGGGTTCAGGAACTGGCGATACACTTTGTCGTCGGTCATCAGTTCGATCCACTCGATGTAGTGTTTCTCCTCCATCGGATGTGCTACGTCACCGACCTTCACCTTGTAACCGCCGTCGATCTTCTCGATAACCGGTACGTGCTTTTCGGTGGCGGCGTCAGTCTCGCCCTCTTTCAGAAGCTTCATGTCTTGTCCACAACAGACCAGCGTGCCAACCGAGGCATGAAGCATCTCGACAATGTTGCCGCACTTCTCGCATCTGTAGACCTGCATTCTTTCAGTTGCCATATCTTAGTTTCCTTTCTTGTTATGGAAACTACCGGCAGGCTTAGAACGGTGTAAAACCGCTAGCCGACCAGTAATCCTCTTTTAGTTCTTCCTGCTGTTCCAGCAGGGCATGATAATGTCCCGATTCCCACTCTGACAGTTCGGCAAAGAACTCCTTCACAACTTCGTCATCAGCCGCTTCCGACTGCCGGCGATAGTAGTTCATGGCATCACGTTCCAACTGGATGCCGATAGACAAAGCCGTCATCTCGAAGTTGGCTTCTTTGATGCGGGCTTTTAGCTGATCGGAGAAAATCGGTGAGCGACCGGTGAGATCAGTCTTACTACCCAGTTTGAGACCGTTATCCGGACGACCTGTCTTCAAGACGTAATCGTACTGACTCATCAGGAATCGCATATGGTCCATCTCTTCGGCGGCCAGCATCTCGAAAACCTCTTTGCCCTTGACATCTTCTGTGCTATTAGCTGCCATGAGATAGAAGTCGTGACCATGACGTTCCGCCTTGGCCGCTTCCAACAGACTCTCTAACAGCAGCTTTTTCCCATCTTTCATAGTATTCGTCTCTCTTGTAATGACTACAATATCCGGCTTCAGTGTTCCGGGGTGAATTCCTGAAAATCAAAGAAAGTCCCGCTGCGATTGAGATAGTCCAGTTCTGCCTGGACAATCGCTTCATGACCTTCCTCGATTTCAAGGAACCGGGCGAACAGACGACCATCTTCACCGAGTTCATCAACCATGCGGCGGTAGAATGCGGACGTTTCCTGCTCCAGGGCAAGAGCCTTGGTCAGCATTTCCCTTTCGGTGCCATAGTCCCTGGTGGCCAGATGGTCTTCCAGCTTTTTAACTCCGGCCTCAATGATTTCTTTGGCTGGGACTACGCTTTTGAGGTTGGACGGTGATACTTTACCGGATTTCTTCCACTCGGCCAGCCGTGACTCAAGGTAATCAACGTGTCCCTGCTCTTCTTTGCCAAGAACCTCAAACACGCGGCGACCGGTTGTATCGGTGATTCTGTCAAGATTGCCCAGATATGCATCACGCACTTTGATCTCATAGTCGATGGCTGTCTTAATTGCCTCTTCAAGGGTCATCGGTTTCTCCTGTCAACTGGGTGTTTCAGTTGCATTCTGACTAAATGCCTACTGCCAGAATATAGTCCTGACGGCAGACAAAGTCAAGATTCACTCAGAGTGTTTCGCCAGGTACTCCGCAACTCCCTCGGCGGTTGGTTCCATGGCATCATCGCCTTTCTTCCAGTTGGCCGGGCAGACTTCGCCGTGTTCCTCAGTAAACTGCAGGGCATCGACCATGCGAAGGGCTTCATCCACACTGCGTCCCAGCGGCAGATCGTTGATCACTGCGTGGCGTATCACGCCTTCCTTGTCGATCAGGAAGAGTCCGCGGAGTGCGACGGTGTCGTCAAGCAACACGCCGTAGTCACGTGAGATGTTCTTGGTGAGATCCGCCACCAGCGGGTAGTTGATGGGGCCGATCCCGCCATCCTGACGGGCGGTGTTCTTCCATGCGAAATGGCTGAACTGCGAGTCAACCGACACGCCAATAACTTCCGTGTTCTTCTGCTTGAATTTCTTGAGCGCTTTATCAAAAGCAATGATTTCCGACGGACAGACAAAAGTAAAGTCCAGCGGGTAGAAGAATAGCACCACGTATTTTCCCCGGTAGTCCGAGAGTTTCAGATCAGCGAATGAATTATCCGGCATGACCGCCTGGGCAGTGAAATCCGGGGCTTCTTTGGTAACCAGTTGCGACATTACTAACTCCAATTAATGTTCATGTTATCGTGTTTCAATTTCGTTCTGCATTTGTGGCTGACCAAAATTGCGATCCTAACCGTAAGGGTACATACCCTTCTTGATAGTCTCGAGCGTTGCCAGAACTTTGTTGTGTTTTTCTTCGTCAGTCAACAGGTAGTCGAGCAGATACTCCTGCACCACCATTTTCTTGCCTTTCAATGCGGCCAGTGCTTCATTGGCGAATTCGACAGTCTTTTTCTCTAACTCAATGTGCTTGTCGATCAAGTCCCAAACTTTGTCCAATTCATCCGGTGACAGTGTGATGGTCTTCGTCTCCAGACTGTCGGCGATCAATTCCTGTATGCGGTAGTGCATCTGTGAGTCGCGCTGGATAATCTCCATGATGAGACGAATGACAGGATTGTCAGTCTTCTCGATAACACTCCCCGTTGAGGCTACAGACGCATTCTCAATCTTCTGCCAGCGCCTCATGTTAGTGACAATCTGCTCCTGAATCTCTTTTGTGGACATGTTTTTCTTCCTCATCCGTTCTTGTTGCTTAATATCTATTCAGCTTGAATTCTCTTGTCCGTTGATTCGCCATCAGTTACCTGTGCGGATCTGCAATTTGGGCAAATCCCGAGGAATTCGATCCGGTGTTCCCGAATCTGCCAGCCATCCTGTTCGACTCTCAACCCGCCTACCTGGATTTCCGGCGGGTTTGGAAGATCGTCTATTCGACCACACTCGACACAACGAATATGCTGATGATTGTGAAGATCAGGGTCAAAACGAGCTTCTTTGCCACCGGTATGGAATTTCCGAATGGTACCGGAATCAACCAGCAGTTCCAAATTGCGATAGACCGTGCCCAAGCTGATCTTTGGAAGTCGTTTTCGCACAACCTGATACATGACAGCGGCGGTAGGGTGGGAACGGAGTTTCTGCAACTCTTCCAAGATCACCTATCGCTGTTTTGTCATTCTCTGAAACTGCATTTCAATCGCCACACATACTAATATTACTAACAATTCTTATTAGTGCTAACAGCCAGTATGGTTGGACAGTTCCTGAAAACGGAGAGAAAATACAAGAAAAGTGCTGCAGTAATTGCCCGGCTTATGATCTTGTCATGGCAACAATTCTAGCAAGCAGATGGATGACTATCAAGAAACTCGTACCCGGCAGATGTCCATATCTACCGGCAGCAGTCTTGCAGAGCAGGATCAACCACTCCAAGGGTGCCCACGATCCTGCCAATGCTGTGTGGTCAGGTGTCTCTGCCTGACTGCCGAGTTGAACGAACGAACCGCCAGGCAGAGACACCTGGCGGCACTTCGAATTCGAGTTCAAGGTGTAGCTCACCTGAGCAATGACACGATCTGCTTCTTGCGCCCGACTGCTGCCAGCATCAGGAGAATCACCGTGACAGCTATATAGAACAGGGGTACCAGTTGGGCACCGGGTTCGGGTGATCGTCCCATGAAGTTAAAAATTACTGTCGGATACTTAACACCGAGTGCCCAGAGCACAAAGTAGACCATTTCAAATGTACGCCCGCCGTTTGTCCATACTCCGAGCATGAGTGCGAGCGCCGGGATGAAGATACAGCCTACCGACCACCCCAACAGTAAACCCCACTCGCCACCCATTGTCAGACGAAGTGCCACAACCACAGTAGCCAATACTGCAAGAATGCAGCCAGCCACCCAGTGGGGCAGTAATTGACGTTTTATCAAATGGGCTACCGGGAAGACGATATGATTGGTTCGATTTTTTATTTCCTGGTTACCCATTCCTGACCAGACAAAAACCGGCCAGAGCCAGGAGAGTGGGGTTATTAGTAAATTGAATATCTTATCGGTGCTGAATATGCAGGCAATGGCGAGTCCGGCCGTACTAGCGTACCACCACAGTGATCTCCCTTTCACCATCAAGTAGAACTCACTGACTATTGTTGTCCACAACCGGCTGTGTGATCTCCCTTTTGATAGAGCTGAGAGCCGCTCTCCCTCAGCCAAAAACTCCTGTTCGGGATCATCCAAGGAAGCGATCAGGCCCTCATTGTTTTGCGCGACTGGCTCAACATTGTCTTTGCGCTTCTTCTTTTTCTTTCGCACTTCCACTTCCCAAGTAGCTGGATCAAAGCGATCAAACGGAATCGCCGCAACCAGTGCGATCAAGCCCGCCAGAACAACCCACAACAAACGCTTTAAGATTGTAACTACGTCCCATGAAGCGCCATCCCAGCTGAAACGTTTGGTTTCTCGCCCCCCCGTTGGCTGATACAGGTCGGTATCGCCTTGATCTGGATCAAGCCCCTGGGAGATCATTTCTGCGCGAAGGTCAGCCATAACGTGTGACATGCCGTAAATGTCGAGCGTAGATGTCTTCTGGCCGACAATAGCCGGTGATATCAGAAACGCTATCGAAAAGAACCACATAAGAGAAAATAGAATGTTTCCCAAACCAGAAGGTACAGGGACACACTCAAAC
>QNAF01000061.1 GCA_003641405.1 Candidatus Zixiibacteriota bacterium
ATTATGTGCATTTGTTGCACAGGTTCTGACGTTGCGTCCGTTTTTTGGATAGAATCTCGGGAAGAAAGAACGAAGTCCGCTGTATCTGCTTTGAAATCAGAACAACAAGACTTCCATGAGAAGGAGAAAGTCATGAGAACCCTAAGTGTAGCAACGGTTTTGATAGTAAGCCTGGCAGTCGTTGCAGCGATTGCAGGTCCTGAAAGAGGGTCTATTGAAGGCCGGATTATTGACGGAGCCAACGGAACCGGCGTGGCTGGAGCCTGGGTAGCGATAGTTGAGAACAATATCGGAACCAGGACCGATTCTACCGGGTGGTTTGAGATTCTTGATTTGAGCTCCGGCACATACAATCTGATAATCACCCACCCTGATTATGGTACTGTGACTGGGCTTTCTGAATTTCGCGCGATGGTTAAAGCCGGTGTCTCAGTTACCCTGACAATAACGATTTCCCGCACTGAAGAGAAACCCAATATCGATTTTTCGGAACTTGAGCATGCAACAACGACTTACAAACAGGGCATACGGGATGAGGCGCGTGTGCAGGTGAACGGAATAGTTTCGACTGATGAGGTCCTTGCACCGAGTTCCGGCGGCAATCTGGCCGCCCCTGAGCGCCCGCAGCCTGTTTGTCCACCTTATCCCGGTCGCAAGAAAGACAAGCACTGGCAGTATCACGAAGTGCCGCCGCAGGATATGTTTTTCCGTGATTACGGTACCAGTGGATTTGTGCAAACGCGTCATGACAGGTTTTCCACATTTGCTGTGGATACAGACGACGCATCTTATGCGCTGGTACGACGTTACCTGCTCGATGGTCTTCAGCCTCCCACTGCCTCAATCCGTGTGGAGGAGTTCGTAAACCATTTCGACTACGGCTACAATCCGCCATCTGATCGCAAGTTTCGAGTCTTCACTGAACTTACTGAGTCACCGTTTGAGCGGGGCAGAGGCTATCTCAAGATCGGGATAAAGGGACGCGAAATCGACAGGCGCGATCGCAAACCGCTCAACCTGACACTGGTGATCGATGTTTCCGGGTCCATGCGGCGAGAAAACCGACTCGGCCTCGTCAAAGACGCGCTCAGAATGCTGGTAGGCCAGCTTGATCGCAATGATCGCGTCGGGATGGTGGCTTATGGTTCCAGTGCCTGGACCGTTCTGGAACCGACCCGCACCGACCGTTCCGGAACCATCCTCCGTGCGATAGATGCTCTCTCCGCCGGTGGGTCAACATTCGCCGAGGCTGGTTTGAGAGAAGGCTACCGGATGGCAAACAACCAATTCGTAAACGGTCATAATAACGTCGTAGTGCTTTGCAGTGATGGTGTCGCCAATGTCGGTCACACCAGCCCCGACGCAATTATGGGCGAAATCGAGCGATTTGCACGTCGCGGAATCACTCTCAACACTTTTGGGTTCGGCATGGGCAACTACAATGACGTTCTGCTCGAGCAGTTGGCCATCAAGGGTGATGGCAGGTATGCTTATGTTGACGACCGCCAGGAAGCCCAGAGGCTGTTTGCGGACGACCTTGTTGGCAGCATGCAGTTGCTGGCGCGTGACGTGAAGATTCAAGTGGAGTTCGATCCGAAAGTGGTCAAGTCCTATCGCCTTCTCGGCTATGAGAACAGAGATGTGCCAGACCACCAGTTCCGTGACAATCAGCAGGATGGGGGAGAGGTTGGTGTTGGACACGAAGTCACAGCCCTGTATGAATTGGAGTTTGCAAACCGTCGCCGCGACGCCAGAGTCGCAACGGTCTTTGTCCGCTGGAAGAACCCCGATGAGACGGAAGTGTCAGAAGTCAAAGAAGAGGCCGTATTGCGCAAGCACTGGCAAAAACCTGAAAGAGCTCGGGCCGAGTTGAAGTTGGCCATCGTTGCGGCCAGATTCGGGGGAATGCTCAAGAATACCGCTTATGCCTCTGAGACGAGCTTCCAGGAGCTGGCCCGACTGGCACAGGATGTTGATCGGCAACTCCACACCGAGCAGACTCGAGAACTGTTGGATCTCATTAGTCGCGCTGGAAGTTTGTCAGGCTATCACGCCAACTGGCAGGCTGAAGAGATGGACGATGACATCAACTATCGCCAGTAGAGATTAGCAGGCCCACAGTGCTGCCAGATGTCTCTGTCTGGCAGCCGGGCGAATCCATATCGGCACAGCAAAAAGAGTTACCACCAACTTATCAATTTAGGCTTGAATGCCTTTAGCAGATGTTCGTTGTCAGGTACAATTCTCGCGGTTATGCCGAATCGGCCTGATTCCCTACAGGTGACTTCACCTGTATATGAATAGACGTCCTGACTTTCATCATTAGCGGAGGGACCTTCGAATTTAGCAGGCTGCGGAGAGTAGTCCAGGAACTGCTCTTGAGAATTAAGGCGACCGGAGACTATTTCGACCGCGATGTCTTCCGGTTTGATCTCCCCAAGATTAACCTTCATCATTACCTTGATTCTCTCACCGACTTCGACAGTGGCGCTGACTTCGGGAAATTCGATGTCTGATATAGCGATCTTGTCCCAACTGCCGGACACGCGGTCTATCCAGGCCGCCAGTTCTTTTCCCACGGAATAGTTGTCGTTAGAGAGGTTGTTTGCGGCGTCGATAGCCGGTATATAGCAGTTGTTAGTGTAGTCCATTAACATGCGCTGTGCTGAGAACCGTTGTCCAGCCATGTGGATCGAAGCTTTCATTTTTCCGACCCAGCGTTCCGGCAAATCAACGTCGTTACGTTCGTAAAACAGGGGAATGATTTCTCGTTCCAGAGTATTGTATAGTGCTTCGGATTCCAGGCTGTTCTGGACACCCACGTTTTCATATTCTTCGCCGCTACCTATCTTGAAGCCGGTCTCTTCTGCGTATGCTTCGTCCCACCATCCGTCAAGGACTGAGAAATGCAGGACGCCGTTAAGGGCGGCTTTCATGCCCGAAGTACCGGAGGCTTCCTGGGGACGACGCGGGTTATTAAGCCAGATGTCACACCCCTGGACCATGTAGCGGGCAACGTTTATATCGTAGTCCTCAAGAAACACAACACGGTTACGGAACCGGGACTCACGGGTATACTTTATTATATCCTGGATTATTTCTTTGCCAGGATTATCAAGAGGATGCGCCTTCCCTGATATGATAAGCTGTATTGGTCGGTCTTTATCACTGATAAGTCTGGCCAGGCGATCAGGATCCGCGAAGATGAGGTTGCCGCGCTTGTATGTCGAGAACCTCCGAGCAAAGCCGATTGTCAGTGCACTCGGATCAAGATATTGATCGGCATGCTGTACTTCGGATTGGGTGGCTCCTCGACGCTGAAGACGAGCTCTTATTCTTTTGCGAGCGAAGAAGATCAACCGCTCTCGTCGTTTGTTGTGGATTCTCCACATTTCTACGTCTGGAATGCGATGAACCCGTTCCCATGTTTCTGGAGCTCCGGGGCGTTCAACAAAATGAGGACCGAAATAGGACTCAAAAAGATCATGCATATCGTGCGAGGTCCAGGAGGCTGGATGAACTCCATTTGTGATCGCCTTGATTGGTATTTCTTCTTTAGGAAGTTCCGGCCAGATGTTGTGCCACATCTGCCGAGAGATGCCTGCGTGCAATTCTGACACGCCGTTACAGAAAGCGGATGACCTCAGGGCAGCTACTGTCATGCCGAAATGCTCGGTGCCGTCGCCGGGGTTCAGGCGTCCAATATCAAGGAACTCATTCCAACCGAGCCCCAGTTCTTTGACCAGACCGCCCAGGTAGCGCTGGATCAGCACCGGATCGAATTTCTCGTTGCCGGCCGGGACGGGTGTATGCGTTGTGAAGACTGTAGTTGACCAGACGAATTGAGCTGCCTCCTTGAAAGTCAGTCCCTTATCGATCATAAGATCACGAATGCGTTCCAGGGTGAGGAACCAGGAATGCCCCTCGTTGCAATGAAATATCTGGGGTACTTCGCCAAGAGCTTTAAGCGCTCTGAAGCCACCGATACCAAGGACAATCTCCTGCCTGATGCGCATGTCCTTGTCGCCGCCGTACAGCACCGATGTAATCTCGCGTCCTTTGCTGGAATTCTCAGGAATATTGGTGTCAAGCATATAGAGAGGGATCAGCCCTACGGAGACTTTCCATATCTGTATTTGTACAGGGACATTGTCGAGAACCATAGACACCCTCAACGGCTGCCCTGATTCATCTTTGACCAACTGTACCGGCATATGGTACCAATCGTTCTCTTCGTAGCGTTCCTGTTGCCAGCCATCGGAGGAGAGGATCTGTCGGAAATATCCGTATCGGTACAGCAACCCGATGGCTGTCATAGGAATACCCAGATCCGAAGCTGATTTGAGCGTATCCCCTGAAAGTACGCCCAGACCGCCCGAATAGACCGGGAGGCCGGTGTCTAAGCCGTATTCGAGTGAGAAATAGGCAACACGATTGGCCTCGTAGCCACTGTGTTTGAAATGGAACCACTTCTTGCGCTTAAGATAGTCCTGATACTTCCCGTAGACCTTGTCCAGCTTGGCCAGGAAAGCTTCGTCCTGAGCGGCTTTTTCGAGGCGGCGTTGCGGGAGTCTGGAGAGCATCTCGATAGGGTTCTGATAGCACCGTTCCCACATGTCGGCATCAAGTCTGATGAACAGCCTGACCACGTCCCAGTTCCAGCAGTACCAGAGATTACTGGCAAGGTGTTGTAGCTTGCTGATCTTCTCAGGCAGTTTCGGTAGTACAAGTAGTTGCTTTACGCGCATTTTGTGTCCTGGTTGCTGTTCCGGCATCATCTGATGACAATAGCCTTGTTTAGGTATCCAAATCAGCGGACCCATGCAACAAGAATATTCCCATCCGTCCCACCTTCAGTAAGATCGGCACGTATTCATTGAGGCACCTTTTTTTTGTTTCAAATCGGTCGATATACTGTAACATTGAGAGTTGAATTGAATCAATTGTGCTGGGGTTTTGGAAGTATGAGAAAAGTCAAGCGTATTGGAGTTCTAACCGGCGGGGGTGATTGCCCCGGTCTCAACGCTGTGATCCGCGCGGTTGTCAAGACGGCAAGCAACGATTACGATATGGAAGTGATTGGTTTTCTCGATGGCTATGAGGGTCTCATAGAAAACCGATTCAGGACCCTGGATTTACGTGACATGTCCGGCCTTCTCTCAAAAGGAGGGACGATTCTGGGTTCTTCCAACCGTGCAGACCCGTTTAACTTCCCTGTCATGCAGGGAGATGACTATGTCAGTCTTGATCGATCAGCACAAGGCGTGCTCAATTTCGAGTCTCTTGGTCTGGATGCCCTGATTGCTATTGGTGGTGATGGCACGATGGCAGCTTCGGCAGGTATGGTCGGCAAGGGACTGCCAATTGTGGGTGTGCCCAAGACAATAGACAACGATCTGTGGGGTACCGATGTAACTTTCGGTTTCGATTCGGCGCTCGGAGTGGCGACAGAGGCGATAGATCGCATACATACTACAGCCCAATCACACCATCGGGTGATGCTCATCGAAGTTATGGGCAGATACGCGGGGTGGATTGCCCTTGGTTCCGGACTCGCCGGTGGTGGAGATATCATTCTTTTGCCGGAGATTCCATACGATCTCAGCGCGATTTGTGACCAGGTCAAGATTGCGCAGTTCGCTGGGCAAAAACTTCTCGATTGTAGTTGTTGGCGAAGGAGCCAAACCGGCAGGGGGAGAGATGGTTGTCAAACGGCGTATCAAGAACTCGCCGGACGCCATTCGCCTCGGAGGTGTCTCCAACCAGGTGGCGGCACAACTTGAAGGGCTTATCAATATCGAATGCCGTGTTACGATACTGGGTCACCTGCTGCGCGGCGGCTCGCCTTCGGCTCGTGATCGTATTCTGGCTACGAGATTCGGCATGGAAGCACTCCATATGGTAGCGCGTGGGGAATTCAACCGAATGGTTGCCCTGAGAGGCAACGAGATCAGTTCGGTGGCACTGGAAGATGTCGCCGGGAAGCTTCGCAAAGTGACTCCGGACCATCCCTGGATCAGGACTGCCGAGTCGACTGGGGTGTGCCTCGGAGTAGCTGCTGAACAGAAAATAGAAGAGGCGTTCGAGGAGGCCGTGCCGGCATAATTCGGCGGGACTCCAACTGTAACTGCCCTGCATAGGAGGTTTGGGCATTGATTCAACTTTCATTTCACGGTGCCGCCGGTACCGTTACAGGCTCCAAGTATCTTCTCAGGACTGATGATAGTGCTGTGCTGATCGACTGTGGCGTCTTCCAGGGACGTCGTCAGTTGCGCCAGCTCAACTGGGATCCGCCGCCTTTTGATCCGGCAGAGATATCAGGCATTATCCTAACCCATGCTCACATTGATCATATCGGGTATTTGCCAAGACTGGCCAAACAGGGTTTTCGCGGGAAGGCATACTGTACAGCGCCAACTGCTGATTTGGCAGTGATCTCCCTGTTGGATAGTGCACATATACAAGAGGAAGATGCCGACTTTCGCAACCGCAAGAAGCTGACTCATCACAAGAAAGCCCTGCCGCTGTTCACGAAGGCTGACGCTGAGACTGCTATCAATCAGATGCATCCCGTTCCCTACGACGATTGGGTCTCAATCACTGACAACGTGAGATTCCGTATGCGTCCGGCCGGACATATTTTGGGAGCGGCGAGCGTGGAGTTGGAAGTTGCCGACAAGGGCAGAACAATTCAGATACTATTCTCAGGGGACATTGGTCGCTACGGTAACCCGCTCACCAGAGACCCTGGTGAGCCATCAAATTGCGATTATCTCATTTGTGAGTCGACATACGGCGGACGATTGCATGCGCCTGAAGACCCGCGTTCGGTATTTATCGACCTGGTAAGGGAGATTGTCGAGCGTGAAGGGATCCTGCTGATACCTGCTTTTGCCGTTGGTCGCACCCAGCAAATTACCTACTTGATCAACGAGTTGACGCGGCACGATCTTATTCCGCCAATCGATGTGCATATTGACTCGCCCATGGCTATATCTGTTACCGGAACTTATTGTAAGTTTCACGACTACCATGCCATTGACCTCAAGCAAATGGGTGGTCACGGATGCGTCCTGGAAGGCAAGCGCGTTTTCCTTCATCGCTCACGCCAGTCTTCAATGGAGTTGAACAGACTCAAAGGGCCTTCCATTGTCTTATCAGCGAGCGGAATGCTCACGGGTGGCAGGATACTACACCATCTGATTCACCGGCTGCCTGGTCCGAACAATATTGTAGCGTTGGCGGGATTCATGGCCGAGGGAACTCTCGGCAGGCGCCTGGCCGACGGTGCTACGGAAATCCGCATTCACAAACGGCCTGTGGAAGTAGGGGCGAAGGTGGTGGTGATGCAGGGATTATCCGGACATGCTGATTTTCATGAACTGCTTCATTGGCTGGAGCCGATTACAAATGCACCGAGCCGCGTTTTTGTCACGCATGGTGAGAAACAGCAATCTGAAGCTATGGCTCAGCATATCAAAGAGGAACGTGGCTGGGATTGTCATATCCCGACTCTTCACGAAACAGTAGAACTCTGAAAATAGGACAGACCTATAGAGATGGCAAAAAAGAAAACAGACACTGAGAAGTTAGTTGACCGCCTTAAGCGTTCACCGGCCTACCGGATTGCATACAAGGATCCCGATTTCCTCGGTGGTGAGTACACGCGCCCCGCAAGATTGCAGCTTGAACTGCTCAAGACCGAGATCGGGATGCGGCATAACAATGTCAAATCAACGATTGTTGCCTTTGGCGGTACACGTATCGTGGAATCAGGCGAGGCAAAGAAAAGCGTACGGAAGGCCGAAGCCAAACTGAAGAAGAAACCCGGCGACCGTGAACTGAGACGGGAGTTGAAGATCGCGCGTTCTATCCTCGAGAAGTCTGTCTTCTACGACGAAGCACGTGAGTTTGCGCGGTTGGTGTCGTCCGAAAGTCAGGATGGTGGTGACCACGAGTACGTTATTGTTACCGGCGGTGGACCGGGTATCATGGAGGCTGCTAATCGAGGTGCCTACGATGTTGGCGCCAAGTCGATTGGAATGAACATCACGTTGCCGTTGGAGCAGAAACCCAATCCCTATATTTCACCTGAACTCTGTTTTCAGTTTCATTACTTTGCTGTCCGCAAGATGCACTTTTTGTTGCGGGCCAGGGCCCTCCTGGCATTTCCCGGTGGCTATGGCACGCTCGATGAGTTGTTTGAAGCATTGACATTGGTGCAGACAGGAAAAGCACCGCGTATTCCCATCGTGTTGTTCGGTGAGAAGTTCTGGAGAAAGTTGATTGATTTCGAATACCTGGTCGATCAGGGGACTATTGACGCCGACGATATAAGTCTGTTCGTGTACGCCGACAAAGCTATCGACGCCTGGAACTACATCAAGTACTTCTGGAAAGCGAATGGAGCAGCGAGCGCACCCGAATGGTAAATCTTTGGATGTGAAGAATCGGTCAGATATGAGACTAATCGTGTTCTTACTAGCTCTGTCTCTTCTTGCTCCGCAAGTAATTGGACAGATCAATCAACACATTGATGGCTATGATCAGAAGATCGGGCTTAAATGGACCAGTCTACCGTTTCACATGAGACTGTTCCAGGGTGAATTCGATTTCGAACAACTTCCTGCACCACTCGAGACGGTTAAAGTCAATTTCACTCTTGAGATTGCACGTGATATTGTGATTCCTGAGGGAGACTGGGAAATCAAGCTGGGTTGGGACCGCAAAGCGATGCGTCTTCTGGGCGACTCGGTGTTCGTTTGGTCAGGCTCACATTCACTCGGCTCAACTTATTCTGGTAGTTTCGAACTGGTTCCGCTTTTGTCAGGCTTCAACGGGTTCCAATTGTACATGCCGGGTGAAGAGGAAGACGGGGCACTTGATGTGAAATGGTGTTTTGACAAGGACGGCTCCCTGACTTTCCTAGGCAAGGAGGAGATCGGAGACCAGTTCAAAAATCAATGTACATTGCATCAATGCACGTTTTTTAACGAAGATTCTGTGCATATGATTCAGCGCGACATGGAATCGTATCCTGATCCCAAGCAGCTATTCATCACCACCATGACTGTTTGTCCTCCATTCAATATCGGCGATACTTCTACAGTGCGGTATCATCTCGTTGCTGGGGACGATCTGAACGTTCCTTTGGAGATTGAGTTGACAGGGAGAGGCATGCAGGTTGTCTCAAATCCTGAGCGGCTTCCGACCACAGTCTCGAGAGCTGACATCATTGACTATGAAATAAAGGTGGTGCCACTAGCTGTCAGGGGAATACACCATCTAAGGCTTAATCTCCGAAGACCAGGACATCTCTCGTCCTCGAAGGAGAGGTACTTCAATTGTATTGATTGTTTTGCTGTGTTTCGCAACGACGGAAGCCTGAGGTTCATCAGCGATGTGGGGCTTGGTGGATTGGATGAGACATTCTTGCCTGATGCCTTTCCACCTCTCAAGGTTGGAGATAATCAGAGAATCAAGTTGTCACCGGACAGCGAAGAGGTGCTCAGGTATAAATTTTAGGAGGCTGTTGAATATGTGCTATGTCATGCCCGCGAAGGCGGGGGCGCATCCAGTAAGTCGTAGATTCAGATGGATTCCCGCCTTCGGGCCTGTTGATAAACCCTGCACTGTGCGCGGCAGACGTCCCCGTCTGCCGATATCCTGGTGCCAGGCGGCGCACGAGGACGTACACCGCCCACCGTCAATCAGTTCTTCAACAAACCCCTTCGCGGGAATGACAGGAGGTAAGGGGGTGACGGATTACACAAGGTTGTTGTGATTTCGTCGTTCGTTCTATTTCAATCAACAGGCACGAAGATTCCTGCGTGCGATTCCATCCCTACTCAGCCAACGAATTCCCTCATCTTGTTGAGTAAGTCCGCTGGGCCTTCTTGGCGGACTCGATCTGTAGGATCACTTCTTTGAAATGCGCTTTGGTCATGCCGTCAAGAAGTCCGGAGTTGACTGCCTTTCGGGAAGCCTTCTCAAGGATATCAAGATCATTTGCAGCCAGGGTGCGAGCGTCGCTCGGATATCCAGCAGGTGTGCTCAAGTATATCCTGATAATTCGATTCAGATGCAGAAGCTGTAGCTGTCGGCGCAACGAGTTGACATTCTCAGGTTTGACGATCTCGCTCCAGATAGCTCGACGGACTTCCGTGAACATGTCGTAAATAGTGTACTTCTCTTCATCGGCATCAAACAAGTTGACGTTGTTCACGAGTCTTCCCAGCACGTACGTGCCGTAAAGATTGGCGAGGGCCATGTTCTGTACTGCCAGCACTCTCTGATGCCAGGGGTAGTCGATCTGCGAGGGTCCCCTTGAAAATGTGTCCATGTTCTCAGCCTGTAGCTTATTTGCCAGGCCTGCGGGGAGATCAAAAGCATCCGCAGCAAAAACCAGGTCCTTGATGAGTGCCACAGCCTCGCGCTGCCTCGAAGCCGGTATTACTTTGAACGGCGCGCGACCGTTTGGATCGCCAATGTGACTTCGCAGGTGGTCGATACCGCCAACATACTTCGGTGCGATTTGCGCAACCCTGCTGTAACCTCGCCAACCAAGCCGGAACACTCGGCTGATATCCTGGTAACGGGCGCCGGGTTTTTCCAATTTGGCAAGAGCATCGGTCCACAGTACTCGTGACTTTCTCACCGTCTCTTTGGCAAAAGCGAGTGGGTCGTTGCCGAGATCATGCATATTCACGAGCGGATCGATTGATTTCATAGTTCGCCCAACCACGTCTCCGTCGGTAGCAAACACGAGCAGAGGCTCACCTGCCCGGGATGCTATCTGATCGATCATTGGTAGCTCTTCTTCGGGTGAAGAGGCTCCGAAATCAGAGTAGCCGTACTCGATAAGCCAATCGCTGTATGGCCCCGGAATAGACGCAAAGAACTCGCCCTGTGTTAATCCTTCGAAAGGAAGATTCACCGGAATATAGTCCATGATTGTACCGCAGGTTCCGTGTTGTCGAGTGAAGTCGGGATCGGAGAGCTGCTCCGGAGTGTAGATTGTCGACGCCTTGAAATTGTGACGGAAACCAATAGTGTGACCGATTTCGTGTGCCACCAGGACGCGGGTATAGGCATGCACGTATTC
>QNAF01000062.1 GCA_003641405.1 Candidatus Zixiibacteriota bacterium
CGGTGATCCTGCTAACGGATCGGGCGATCTAATCTACGTTACAGGCTCTCGGACCTGAGGGCGGGTACAGATTCATCCCGATCCGTTCATTATGTTTAGCTGAATTGTAAGATACAAGGGCGGAACCAACCACTCCGAGAGTGCCTGTGGTTCCGACTTCGAGTAGGGCGGGTCCGTCTGCGAACCCGCCAATTGTCTTGTAGGTTTGGGACCCCTGCGGTCCCGACTCCGTCTACCAGTTATCCGTCCCATCGCAATTCTTCAAGTAGTGCGTCGGTGCGATAAACAACGCATCGATCAACTCTGACAGGTCAGCACCATCTATCGTCATAGGATCCGTAACCGGTCGGGCACTAGTGAAATCCACATCAGCCTCGCAGAGACAGATACCATCCCAACCGTTCGTCGGATCGATAAACAGGCCGTGGATCATCATCGACAGGTCAGCTCCGTCATAGTTGAAGCCAAGCGCTTGCGGAGGTGGACCAGGCGCAGACTGATCAAGGTCACCAACAGATGGCGGGATACAGCAGGTAATACAAGGATTCGGCGGACCGCAGTCAGTTCCACCGCCCTGAAAATCTCCATCACCCGCCTCACATGCGGTCTCAGTCTCAATGGCACACAAGTCATCATAGCAATAAGCACCTACTGCGTCCTGCAGCTTGGTCACGAAAACGTCAGTGTCGCCCTGAGAAGTCTGATATGCATCCTGGGTCGGAAAATCAGATGACTGGGTATACCCAGTGACATAAGCACAGCCCGAAACGTCAACTGCGATACCATTGCCATAGTCGTTGTCACTCCCCCCCAGGTAGGTGCTGTAAGCCAGATCATTTCCGGAACTGTTCAGTTTGGTCACGAAAGCATCAGTATAGCCACCTCCATAGGTCCCTTGAAATGCACTCTGGGTCGGGAAATCAGAAGACACAGTATGGCCGGTGATATAAGCATTGCCGGAACCGTCCACTGAGATGCCATAGCTGTTATCATGATAGCTACCTCCTAAGTAGGTGCTGTAGGACAAGACCGGATCGATCACCAGAGTCAACTCTGCGTTGTAGCCATCAGGCAATTGGAAGCCGAATCTGTTTTCTGAAAGAAGAACGTACTCTCCATCGAGCACCAGCCGTTTATCGCCTTCCAGTTGATACACCACCGGTCTGAGTTCAGTGACATTGCCCCAGTCAGTTTCAACGATCAACTCTCCAGCGTCGTTGACAGATAGAGACTTAGCACCTTCATACTCTATCTCTATCTGTGCGAAATCGGTCCCCGGCGAGACAATGAAATCGTACTCCATCTGCTTGCCGTTGCCGTAGTATTTGAGATCAATACCACTGTAGATTTCTTCCAGTACGATAGCCTGGTAATTGGGTACATCGGTGTGCCATTCATTCGGATCATTGCCGATGAAGTAGTTGCATTTGTACTCCATCAGACCCTCGCCGCGTACAGTCGGATTGGGATTGGCACCGACAAAGTTGGCTTTGATGACGAGTTGCTCGATGCTGTCTGGTTCATGGTTGAAGGGATCGCGCATGTGTTCGGAACCACCCTTCGACAGGCTCAGGGTGACATCGTTTTCCGGTTGGGTGGCACCCTCAAACTTGTTTGGGGGTGTTTCTTGATCGTGGAATGCACCATGTTCAACCTCAAATGAATTTGAGGTTACCACCCGCCGAGTGAACTGGTAGACTGCACCCTCTGTCGTGAACCACATCGTGGCTCCACCGGCATTGGCTCGGAACAGCGCTTTCTCATCCCACTGCCCCAGGTTCTCTGTGAAAGCCAGTGGCATAGATGTCAGATTGCGAGTCACCTGAACTCGATGCTCCCCTGTCGTATTGGATATTGTCGCCTGAATTGTCGAGTAGACCAGAAGAAGGCCAAGGAGAAGAACTGATCGTCGCATATCTCCACCCCTGTGAATTGGGTTCTCTTACACCTCAGTCTGAATAAACACAATATGGACTGAAATGTCAAGACAATAGCGGGTTTGCGACTGTCTTTGGCCACGACCTTTCACAACAGATCGCGCTTGCTCGCCCGATCAGTGAAGTGTACACTGTGAGCGAAAGCAAATTGGATACAATGAACCTCGCTGAAACATTCGCCGCAGTCACCGCAGTCATCATCTTGTTACTGTTCCTGTTATTTGCTCTATCATCTGTTCGAGAACGCAAGCCGCGTGCGGCACTGATCAGTTTGGGATTGGTGTTAGCGATCATTATCGTAGCCGCGTGCACCCTTCTGTGCTGGCAGCCATCAGACAATGTGCTAGTAGGAGTCACTTCCGCGGTCTGGTTTCTGGCACTGCTCTACTTCTTACCGTCAGGCAAACCTTCGCGGATGGTGATTAGCACGATCACCGAGAGAGTTGATGAACGTGATATCATGTTTGCTCGCGAAGAATATGTCTCCGGAACCGAGAGGTATGAGCAGTACTATATCACACGTCCGCAATATAAGGAGGTAGATGACCGGCTTCGGAAGCTACCTGCATTGCTTACCCCCGGCGGGCGTTATTACGATCCGGAGGGGGTAAAACGAATCAATGAGGTTATCGCGAAAATCAAGAAACTGACCACCGAAGTGGACGGAGAAGTGTCTTCCCAACGCACAGGGCTTGTTGATAAAATCCATAGCAGTGTTGTGTCGGGTCCTGATTCCGCAAAGCGGGATTGTGACCCGACACGTAACACCATGCCACAGAACAGAGTCAGGTCTCACAAACCTGCTATCGCAGATTTGAAGGACCTGACTCAACTAAGGGAGAGGACTTTTTCAACACTCCCCATAGGTGGCGAGCCCCTCGTCATGACTGCCGAGATCAAGAATCGCGTGCTTCGGATGGGTGCCGATGAAGTCGGGGTTGCAGAACTCAATCAGATGTTCGTGTACTCACACGTCGGTCGTGGGCCGGAGCCCTGGGGACAGCCGATTGAACTGAGCCACAAGTTTGCGATTGTGTTTTCTCTGGAGATGGACTACAAAGCTGTCAATCAGGCTCCGGATCTTCCGATTACCGAAGAATCCGTCCGACAGTATCTTCGTGCGGCAACCATATCGGTCGAACTGGCGCGACTGATTCGCGGCCTGGGTTATCCCGCGCGGGCTCACATATCAGATAGCAACTATCAGATCATGCTACCACCGGTGGCGCAGGATGCCGGTCTCGGTGAACTCTCGCGTACGGGCTATTTGATTTCGAAAAAACTCGGCGCGCGTATCCGACTGGGCGCCGTGACCACCGACTTGCCGCTAATACCGAATAAACCGGTTGCATTTGGGGTACAGGACTTCTGCTCGGTTTGTCTCAAGTGCGCCGACAACTGCCCTTCCGGCGCGATTCCTCATGGTGGTAAAACAACAGTACGCGGAGCCGAGAAGTGGCAACTCAATGTTGAACAATGCCTGCGATTCTGGCGCGTGGCCGGGACCGACTGCGGGCTCTGCATGAAGGTTTGTCCCTACAGCCATCCACCGACATTTGTTCACAACATCGTGCGTACAGGAATCAGACATTCCACTTTTGCGCGAAGGGTCTCTGTCTGGGCAGATGATCTCTTCTACGGTCGGAAAGCCAAACTGAACTGATCTCTAAACTGTGCGACACCTGCCAGTCAATCTACAAAGAGGCCTAAAGGGGTTCCGAAAATCTTGTGCTGACGCATACAGTGACTGTTCCCAGAAAAGACGGACCCACGGCTCGAAAAAAAAGCAAAAAAAAGGCCCCGAGCGGGGGGAGGGAGATACGCGCGGGACCATCATTTGCGGCCATGATGTCAGATATTGTTGCAAGGTCTGGCCGCTCTATGTACTACCTATTAACGTAAAAAATTGAAAAACGTCAATACGGGTAAACTACGTATTCTATTGCGTATACTGCTTGATTCCGCAAGCTTCAGTGGGATCTGAGATATGTTGCAAGGCTGATACGCTTATTGGTTATCCCAAGTTTTTTCCTGATCTGTTCTCGGTGCTTCTGAACTGTCAGTAGTGACAGGTTGAGGTCTTCGGATATCTGTTTCGAGGAATCCCCATTCTTGATCATCCCACAGACCTCCGATTCCCTGGAAGTCAGTCTGACATAGCGTCTCTCGAAATCGTCCAAGTCCTTGGATAGTATCGCATCAAGTGTAATCTCAAGGGCCTCGAACTCACTGATTCGGGTTGGGGGGGCTTCTTCCTTGAGCTTTCGCAAGAATGGAACCAGTGCTTTTTCCAGATCCCTGCTCATCTGTTGCTGGTAAGTTTGCTTCTCACTGTCGATATGTTCCAGGACTTGTCTCAGGGCAATGTTCTTCTCGGTGAGAGCATCGTGCTTTTTCCTTAGCTCCTCTGTCTTTCCTCTCAGATCATCTTCGCTCTGCTTGCGACCGGTGATATCAAAAACGACACCATCAACTCCCTCGTAGTCGCCACTTCCTGAAAACCGGGAAGACTTGTGATCTTCAACCCAGCGGATTACACCATCCTTGGCGATGATTCTGTACTCCTGGATGATGCTGCCCGGTTCTTCGGAAATCTCAAGTGCTTCACGGAAAACCCTGTCTCTGTCGTCAGGATGTATGATATCCGCCCAGCGCATCTCCGGCGATGTGATTTCCTTAGGAGTGTATCCATAGATTGTCTCGCTGTTGTAAATGAGCTCACATGACCAGTCTGTTCTTCCGCGGTAAATCATACCAGGGATATTGCGGGCAAGGTCGTTGTAACGCAACTCGCTCTTCCACAACGCCTGCTGAGCCTGCTTCCGCTCAGTGATATCGCGCATTGTACCTATCATACCGATAGTATTGCCTGACTTGTCACGAAGCAGCGTGTTGTGCATAAGGGTTGGAAAAACAACCCCGTTTTTCCGAACATGCCATATCTCGTCCTTGAACTCTCCAGTCTCCTTGATCTGTCTGTTGGCAGCGTCTACGGAGAGCATTTGCTCGGAAGTATGGAAAATGGCCAGGTTTTGTCCCAGAAGTTCCTCCGGCGTGTAACCGTGCATTTCCGCGAAAGCGTTATTTGCGAACAGTACTTTCCCGTGAAGGTCAACGAGAGCAATTCCCTCGGAGCTCTGCTGAACAATCGAAGACAAAAGGCGTTGTTGCTCCTCAGCTCGTCTGCGCTCGGTAATGTCCTTTACCGTCCCAAGGCTGGCAACTTTGCCGTTGTAAGTAATGATCCCCACCGACATGTTCACCATCACCCTGGTGATTCCGTCCTTGTGGAGCGTACGAAACTCATATTCCCTGGGGAGGTCTTCACCCGCCTGCCTTCGTCGATACCGGTCTGCCACGATCTCCAGGTCTTCCGGTGCAACAAGACTTTGGAAGTCCATGCCAACTATCTGCTCCGCGGTGTAGCCAACAATGTTAGCGAAAGCTTCATTGACGAACACCATCTTATTGTCTTGAATGATGAAAACACCATCCTGGATATCCTCAACCAATGCGCGGTATTTCGCCTCGCTCTCCCGCAGGGCTTTTTCAGCATTTCTGTACTCCGTGATGTCGTGATAGTCTATCACAATACCGTTCACGCAAGGAACAGTAAGGCAATCTCGCAACACGCCCTCAAATGTCCGCCAGGAACCATCCTTGTGTCGAAGCCGAACATTCTCAATCTGGATAGACTCCCCGGATTCTTTGAGTAGTTCAAGATCTCTGGCAACTGACGCCTGATCGTCTGGGTGCATAAATGCGGCAGTACCCTTTCCCACCATCTCCTCTGGAGCGTACCCGAGTGTCTGCATGCAGGAAGGACTTACGTACCGTACAACGCCGGAGTCGTCCACGATCTGAATGACATCAACAACGCTCTCTATGAGCGCCTGGAGAAGTCCGCTATCCGCTAAGTTGCTGCCTTCAGTCCCGGAATCCGGATGTCCCGGCACAGCCGCACCCTGTGAGTCTGATCTACTATTGTCGTCAGAGTTTTTCATCATATTTCCAGAAACACTGCTTCAGCATACGATCTTTTTCGACGTCTCAGACATATCAAGTTGCTGGCTCGGAAGTTGCCCATGATGTGATCGGTACGCTGCACTTGACCGATCTTTACCTGGCCTAGTTCGCAACGCTCGGGCATCGTTGTAAGTCATTCAACATAAGATAACCCAAGAGGGTCAGAAACGCAAGGGAGCAGGCAGGTTTTCGACGGCGCCCTACAGGGGGTTACCATGGTAGTAACCGCAAAGGTTGCACCTTGCCTTATTCAACAGCTTGGACCCTGTAAACAAACCCTGTGTCCGGCACATGAGTATATCTGTCACGCACAAGAATATAGCTACTTTAGATGATTCGCAGAGCAAGCTGTGCGCGACCCAAATGGACAAGGGCGACTCTGTTCGGTTCATCTAATCTAATTTCCCCAAATTGTGTAAATGATATTTGTCAAGATGTAAATAATACTTGACATTATGTCGATAATCATTTACATTGCTACCAGAGTAAGCAAAACACATTTGTCTGATGACGTGATATGAAAACCAATCTGCGAAAATTTCGATTTGAACGAGGTGAACTCAGTCAGCAGCAACTGGCCGATATGGTATCCGTTTCACGCCAGACAATAGTGGCCATTGAGAAGGGTAACTATAGCCCATCGGTGAAACTGGCCCTGCTCCTGGCGAAAAAGCTGGAGACAAAGGTCGAGGAACTCTTCGAATTGGAGGAGAAGGATCATGATTAAGCGTGACAAGATATTCTACGCGGCCTGTGGGGTCTTTCTGGTGGGTGTAATCCTGGCAGTGATGGAATATGAATTCGCGTTGCTGTTCATCGTGGGTGCCTATCTTCTCAGGCCGTCCTTGCATGTATTCGATCTGGCCGGGAAGCAAGTAGATGAACGCCAGGTGCAAATATACTCTCGCTCCGGCAACATCGCTTTCATCGCAGTCATGATCACTGCGGTCGGTCTGGCTTTGTTGCGCGTTGCTAACGGAGAAACAGCAGATGAATTCTACACACTTATTGGAATCGGCATTGCGGCTCGGGCTGTTGTTGGGCTATTGATGATCGGCGAGCTTCGCAGAACAGGGGTAGTGATCGTGGTCGCGGTCGGCGTGGTTATTACGCTGTTTGCCCTGGCATCAGCCGGATTCAGTACCCCTGGGCTTTTGATTGGCTTCCTGGGCTTGCTATTCGCTTCACTGGGTTTTGTAGCGCGTCGTTTTCCACGCGCCATAGCTGCGGTGCTGACCGTGATTGCCCTGGCCATAGTATTCAGTTTCAAACTGTACCAGTTCCGGCCGGTCGGTTCGGCAATGACGTTTGCAGTGTTGGTAATACTCCTGGCCGCGGTATCTCTGTTTCTCAGTAGTCGCCCGGAAGATAGTGAAGCAGGAGCAGAGTTGTCGAAGTCGGTGCGTGCGATTGTACTGGCTGCAATTGGTCTCTTTTTGATAGTGTTGTTCACCTCCATTGAAATCGGATCAGAGTCCGAGGATAACAAACAGACAGTCGATCAGGTTTCAAAAGAGTACACGGAAATCGAGGGGATCGCCGCAGTCGGTCCTTTTGATTATTACCGGGACGGGAAATTGCAATCGTGCACGCTGGCGCGTCTGGACACGCTCTCGGGACAGCCGCTGCCCGCAGGTACCGTTGTCCATCTCACCAGGGACGGCGCCCTTGACTGGTGTTTCTTGCAGCAGGACACGGAAATCCAGGGTCACCTGTGTCGAGGTGAGAGCCATGGTTTCATGACGGGATTTCATCCCAACGGGCAGTTGAAGACCGCCTGGCTGGCGCGCGATGAGGTTATCCAGGGTATCCCATGCGCAAAATTCCGCTTCATGTCGTCGCTTTTCGGGGGTGGTGACGCCACCCGCTTCTATGACAATGGTCAACTGAGTTTCTGCACGCTGTCCGAGGACGCAACTATCGAGGGTCAGAAATTCGAGAAAGGTGACCCCGTACGCTTCGACGAGAACGGCACGCTAATCGTGAAAGAATAGCCTACGGACAGGGTGGCAGGGGATTGAGACTGATGAACAGGTGATCGATCATCAGCGACAAATCGGCACCGTCGATATCCGACTGCTGCGGTTCCGGATGACCGGAGAGATTGATATCACCCTCTTGAGGACATCCGATCGGGTCCAGACTGATAAACAGCAGATCTATCATGATCGACAGGTCGCCACCATCAACATTGAAAGGTACCGGCTGTCCCGACTGGTCCATATCCCCTACGGTAGACGGCAGGCAGCAACAGGCGTCTCCGGTACCGTCGTTGTCCGAGTCCGTCTGTGACGGGTTGAAGTCATCCGGACAGTTATCCTGCGGACAAGTGTTCGCCGCAAAGCCGGGATCACCGAAGCCATCACCATCGGTGTCCGTGCAACTATCGCAGGCATCACCGATCTGATCACTGTCGGTGTCGTTCTGTTCCGGGTTCGGAACATCGGGGCAATTGTCGGTTGGGCAGATGTTTTGCGGAAATCCGGGATTGCCATAGCCGTCGTTGTCCGTATCAGTGCACTCGTCGCAGACATCACCGATACCATCGCAGTCGACATCCGATTGGAAGGGATTGAAATCATCCGGGCAGTTATCCTGCGGGCAACTGTTGGCCACAAAGCCGGGATCACCGTAGCCGTCATCATCGGTGTCGGTGCACTTATCACAGACGTCGCCGATACCGTCTTCGTCCGTGTCCTCCTGCTCATGATTGGGTATGTTGGGACAGTTGTCGTCCCAGTCGGGAAAGCCATCATTATCCGGATCATTCAAGAGCACAGTGACAGTGAATGTGCAGGTATCGGCAAGCATCGACTCGTCCGTTGCGATAAACTGCACTGGCGTAGTTCCAACGTCGAACATCGAGCCGGACGGAGGATCAATGTCCATGGTGACACCGGGACAGTTATCAGATGCGCTGACTTCATACTCAACAACAGCGCCGTACTGACCAAAGTCGTTGAGTACTTCAATATCCGCCGGACATGACACTGTGGGCGGTTCCGTATCATTGACAGTAACATTAAACCAACAGGTGTCAGCATTTCCGGCCAAGTCAACAGCGACAATCTCAACGCTGGTCGTTCCGATACCAAAGAAACTTCCCGACGCGGGAATTGAACTGGCTTGCACGTCTGAGCAATTGTCTGCGACGTCAATTGCGAACATCACCACCGCGCCACACTCGCCCGGATCGTTGTCTACTGTAATGTCAGAGGGGCAATCGACAACTGGTTTCTGATTGTCAATAACGATAACCTCAAAAAAACAACCGTCGTAGTTTCCCCCGGCATCCGTAAGGATAACGGCGACGTCGGTAATACCAACCTCGAAAAATGATCCTGATGACGGAAAAGTGACGACACTTGTTCCCAGACAGTTATCCGTACCGACGGGATCAAATGTTACAACTGCTCCACACTCTCCGGGTGCGGCATTCGTAAGGATGTTGTTGGGACATTGCAGTTGGGGATACTCTGTGTCATTCACGGTCACGATGAAATCGCAGGTATCAGCGTTACCGGCCATGTCGTCGGCATAGCAGAACACTTGTGTCTGGCCTAAACTAAAGTCTGACCCTGATGGCGGATCACAATAGATCGTTGCCCCAGGACGGTTGTCACTCACTGTGGCGGCGTATGTAACAACAGCGCTGCATAATCCGGGGTCGTTGCCCACCGTGATGTTACCCGGACACTCCGCCACCGGTGGTTCGGTGTCAATAGACCAGGCATGAACACCTCCGCAGTAGAAATCGACCTGCCGAACACCCCCGCTGCACTGCGCCGGGGCGCCTGTCAGAGTCGGAAAAGTTGAGCTGGCGGTTATGTTCGTGTAGGAGGTACCGTCGAATGAGTACACGCTATCAGAGATGAACAGCGTACTGCCATCAGTCGATGACAGCGAGTTGTCGCCACAGCCGTACCAGATCCACTCGATTGGGAGAAACTGTTCATCGAGAGGCAGACTCATACTGACAGTAAATATCAATGTGACTACTTCACCTGAGGCTATTGCTTGGCAACTCGGATGATGGGGACCATTGGCAATATCGGCCACAGCGAAGATCTCAATGCGGTTACTTGATTGCTGATTGTATGTGAAATGCTCCCATTCGCAGTCCTGAAGTGTTTGGCCCATGGCGGCACTCTGCAGAATGAGCAACGGATGATGTTGAATCAGCAGCGTGAACGCGCCTAGCTCCAAAGCGGGAGCCGGATTCTGAAACGCTACTGATACTTCAGTCACAAATCCAGCGTGGGCATCCGCAACGGCTTCGATTTGCAAAGTCGCTGCTTCAGCAGAACCGCCCAATAACATTGGCAGCACCAAGATGGTGAGTATAGTCAGAACAGTACGCAAGAATAATCCTGATGTCGAGTACGTTACCTGCTAATCATATATAACAAGGATCGGCAGATCGTCAACACTTCCTTGGCTTTACGCGGGGATTGGACAATATCCCGAACAGACCCTCTCGACCACAACCCCATCCCGTTACCGAACAATACGTTACGAGTCGAAAAAGCGCTTCCCATTGGCGGAAGAATATAAGTTTTTATTGAATCACTGCAAATATGAACGCACCGGGTGGTTATCTACAGTTCCAAAGGTCGGTAACAGGGAACAGGATAGCCTACGGACAGGGTGGCAGGGGATTGAGATTGATAAACAGGTGATCAATCAACAGTGACAGATCGGCACCATCGATATCCGACTGCAACGGTTCCGGATGACCGGAGAGATCGACATCGGCTTCCTGAGGACATCCGATCGGATCCAGATTGATGAATAGCAAATCTATCATGATCGATAGGTCGCCGCCATC
>QNAF01000063.1 GCA_003641405.1 Candidatus Zixiibacteriota bacterium
CCCTTGGACAGGCAAACCGAAACGGAATCAAACGGTCGCGTCAACTCCGGCAATGACATACCCGTGGCAACATGAACATTCCAGACGCGAGCGCCGTCGAGATGAAAAACCAGGTCGAACTCGTCGCACACTTCGCGCACTTTCAGAATCTCATCCTGCGGAAGAATCGTGCCACCGCGATGATTGTGCGTATTCTCGAGGGTGACCATTTTCGTTTCGGGACAATGGATATTCTTTGGACGGATAGACCTGCGGATCGTTTCTGCGGATATCATCCCGCGCTCAGTTGAGATCAGGTTGATGAGGAGTCCTGAATGCACAACAGGGCCAGCGGCTTCATAGTTGACGATATGACATTCCCGGTCACACAGCAATTCCCAGCCCGGCTGGCTGTTGGCTCTCAGACTGATCTGGTTGCTCATGGTTCCTGAGGGTACATACAGGGCAGCTTCTCGTTCGAACAGGGCAGCCACGTACTGCTCCAGTGCAATCACAGTGGGATCGTCACCAAACACATCGTCGCCAACAGCGGCCTGCACAATAGCTTCCCTCATGGCATTCGATGGTCTGGTTACGGTGTCGGAACGAAGGTCAATAGTCTTCATCAACAACAATATAGGAAACGGCAGTGTCCTTGTTAAGTCCGTATTGTTATATAGCAATCCTGCTGAAATGCGCATTTCAGCAAAAAAAAGGCCTCCCCGACAGGGAGGCCTTCGAAACCTGGTGTACGCCCTATTGAGCCACGGTCACATTCTGAGCACTGGGTCCGCTGTCCGATTGCGTAAGCTCGTACAACACTCGCTGTCCTTGCTTCAGAGTCTTGTAGCCATCCATCCTGAGGGCAGTGTAGTGAACATACACATCCTCTTCCGTGTCACAATTGGAGATGATTCCCCAGCCCCTTTGCTCATTGAAATACTTGACCTCACCTTTGGACATCAGCACACCTCCGACTGGCATTGAAGGTTAGCACTCGCAAAACATCCGATCATTAATTCATTATACTCAATCAAGACAGTGATAAGCCATAATAATCTTCTGCTCGCATACAAAAACTGTGAGTTTTCACAGAGAAGGGCGGCAATACAATGCCACGAATAGCTCGCCAGCCATCCACAACACGCTTTACAGCAATAGATTGGAGCTAAATGCTCAAGGGGTACTTAAAATGGATATGAGCAGTGTCATAGCCAGCCCTGAGAGGACCGGCACTGAAATGTTATCGTCGATTTTGGTGGAAAGCGCCTCGACTACCGTCGCCACCACTGCCCCGGACAGTCCAACTGTCAGCGACAACTGGGGAACCAGCAAAGCCACCGCCACGGTCCCGACCAGGCACGCCAGTGAGCCTTCGACTGACTTGTGACCAAACTTGTGACGACCGAACTTGCGACCAATCAACGCCGCCAGCGTATCGCCTACAATGATAAAAGCCAGAGCCGCCACAGCGACAGGCTTGTCAAACATAGCGATGACGCAGCACGCGGACAGGAGGATATAAGTAGCTCCGGTGAAATCCCCTGCAGATTCATGGCTCCGAACCATGCGACCGCCTATTTTGCAGGCAAAATTGCGCCAGAAACCAAGGTTCCTGAGCCTCGCCACATCAATTGCGACCATAAGACAGGTACTTGGAATCATGATACCAAGCATCAGAGCCTTGCTAAGCCCCAACCACCAATACACCCCTGGGACAATGAGAGCACCCATATGGGTTGTCTTTCGCAGAATCTCCTGCGAGAATGGAATCTCGCCCGCGCCGATCGGGCGTTCACTGATCATGGGACGTCCGGTCTCTCTATATACCGTCCCTCTGACTTTGGTGGGAGCTTGAACGCCGGCAGTTTCCTGAGAATCTTTACATCGTAACGATCGAAGTAATCATCTCGAAATGCCTCCCATTTCTGTCTCTTGTGCTCATCTCTCAGTAAAGCTCTGATCCTGCCGTCGGCCATAGATCGCATGATAGTCTGACGCTTGCCCACAATCTTGATGACATAGTACCGACCTTCAGGAGACCTGACAGGACCAACAGCGTCGCCTGCCCCCTTATGACAAACCGCCCCGTAGTACCACGATTCGACATTGTCAGGACCGACAGGTCTGGAACGCTGAACCTTGACGTCATATCCTTGCGATTTTCCAAACTCCGTCGCGATATCGGCGAGATCCATTCCGGTTTTTGCCTGTTCCGCAAGAAACACCGCTAGAGCCGAATCAGCAATGCAAAGATGGCCTGCAGTCAGCGGCCTTGGTGGCACGAACTCATCGATATGCACCTGATAGTATTCATCTATTGTGGAATCTGTTGGTTCCCATGGATCCGACGCCAGTAATGGACGATAGATCATATCTTTGCACTTGCGATGTTTTACGATCTTTCTGATCCCGGTGATCCTGGGCAGCGTATCAATACCGATCGACCTGGCTGCCTGGAGCAACAAGTAGTGGCCTGAAAGAGTATCAACCATCTTTTCATAAATGTCTGGAGTGATCCTGCTGACCAAATAGTACCCCTTGAAACCCTCTTCAAGAGTACTGACTTCATTGGCATATATCGTGTCAACGTCGTTGACAATGCCCATCCATATCTCTGATCTCAGATCTCCCAGGTCTGTCTCAAAAGCCTCCCTGTTCATACGCAACTCCATAGTCTGTCTCATGGAATCTACAATATCTTTCAAACGATTTTGTACTTTCTGCTGCAATAGTGCATTGTGAGAGCGCAAAAATACGCCTGGAGAGTCTAGCGGGAGTATCCCTGAAAGTATGCGGTCGCTGATAAGAAGTATATGCCAGCCAACGTTATCTTGAAACGGTTCAGTGAACTCCCCCGGCGCCAGGGCGAACGCCAGTGAATCCGCAGGGTCACCATACGTTCCTCTCGTAATCCATCCAAGTCGTCCGGCATTGTCACGAGAGTAAGCATCGTGCGAGTGGCGAAGGGCAAGACCTTGGAAGTCCTCGCCAAGTTCAAGCATGAGATACAATCGACGTATATTCTCCTCAGCAAGTTCCCATCGCTCTTCTTCTGTCAGCGTCAGAACTTTGGCCGAGTCCTCGGAATCGGATACCCGGCGGGGGCTGCTGAGAATATGGTACAGTTCAGTTCGTTCTGGAAAGGCAAACGAACCGGTGTTATTCCCGTAATACTCGATCACTTCTGCAGAATCAGGGAGTACTTCCGGATATATCGACAGGTCAAGGAATGCACGCATTATCAGCGAAGTCATGTGATCCTTGAGTTCCTTGTGCAACCACCAATTCTCAGATAAATCACACGTGGCAGCTTCAAGACCGATCAGTGTGTCCAGCAATAAGCTGTCGAGAAAATCTGCAATAGTGGAGTCCGTCGTCACACCACCGCCAGGCAGCAACTCGCTGTAGAATATCTTATCATAAAGCTCCGGCGCTGAGACCTGGTAACCCGTCGTATCAAACCTCGCTACCACGTAATCGTACTCGTCAATCGTCTCAGGAGTGATCTCTGGTGGGCCACCACAGCCGGTCAGCAATTGAAAAAGAATGGTGATTATTACAATCGCTACATACTCAAAATACCGCATGTACAGTTTCCTCTGCTTGATGTTTCGACACAGTAAGTAACGATTATGCTGAGTAAAATCAAGACGAAAGGCTCTTAACCGATTACTTCTTGACCCCTGAGGTGGCTTTCGCCGATTTTAGGTACCGAGGGGGGGTCCTGACCATATGCCTTGAATCTAATGATGAAAGTGGTCCCCTGGTTCGGGTCCGTGTCCACATGAAGTTTCAGCTTCAGGGCTGTACAGATACGATGCACGACAGCAAGACCGAGTCCAGTGCCGCTTTTCTTGGTCGAGTAGAAGGGTTCGTAGATCCTCTCAAGGTTCTCAGGAGCAATCCCAGGACCGTTGTCGTGAATCTGTAGATCCACTATTTCCCGGCTCGTATGACGTACGACCCTGAAACCAACTCTCCCCTGCCGACCGCGTAGTGATTCGCAGGCATTCAATGTCACATTCATCACCAGTTGCCTAATCAGATCGTCATCCCCTACTACATAAACAAAAGAATCATCACTCTCGAATTCCAATTCGATATGACCAGAAGTTTCGCCTCGACGCATTAACTCCTGAACGTCACTGATAATCCGACATAGTTCCACCTTGTTATATGTCGGACGACTGATACGCGCATAACCGAGAAAATCGCTGAGAATCTTGTTCAGCCGCTGTGATTCCTTCACAATCAACTCCATTAACCGACCGTTTTCGTTCGTTAATTGAAGTTCTCTCTGCAAGACCTCGACCGATCCGGATATCGCAGTCAGAGGATTCCTGATCTCGTGCGCTATCGAGGCCGAGAGTTCACCAATTGCGGCAAGACGGTCGTTGACACGAGCTTTCGCTTCGAGTTGCTTTGCTTCAGTAAGATCTGAGAAGATCGCAATGACTCCTCGGAGCGTTCCTCCTTCCTCGGTCAAGATCGAAGTCGAAAGTCCCAATGGAATGATGCCGTTCCCACCGGTGTCAATCTGCAATTCTCTTCGAGGATATGCCTTGCGAATCGTCGTTCCATCAAGGAGACATTCGGCCAGCTCCGGCATTCTTTCGGCAAACACGTCGTGACATGGCATGCCCCTGACTCTCTCTTCGCTGTATCCCAGGACGCGCTCAGCAGCCCGGTTGAAATAGATTATGTCCCCACCTGCGTCAATTGTCAGCAGCCCGGAGTTAAGATGACGTAATATGTCATCAGTCTCCAGAAGTGCTCGTTTCAGAGCAAGTGAAGTATCAGCAAGTTGTCTGCCCTGATTGCTAAGGCGCTCCGCCAAATAACCGGACATGAAAGCCGTCAGGTAGAAAATCAGTATATGCATGAAAATCGCGTAGAACACTGATTCATTGGCTGAGAAGATGGTCCGAAGCGCCTGCATACTAAACGCAGCATCGCCCGGACTGCTCAAACCGAACCAAATAATGAAACCATAAGCTGCAGATACAAGCGAAGCAACCACGCGCGTCCCGACCATACGATACGTCTGAGCTGCCGAGACAATTGTCAGTACATAGAGAGCGGCAAAAGGCGAATATATGTTGCCCGTGGCATAAATCACACCTGACTCGGTGGATATCTCAACCAGCAATTGCAGAGCCATCAGCAGTTGAGTGACTCGTCGGAGTCTAAACCGTTTCTCAAAAGCCAGACTGATAGTGAATGCAAGTGTCAGGATAGAATAAGCTACAACCTGAACATGCAAGTATCGGGGATACTTCATCCACACAACAACCACAGCCATGAGAATGATATACGATGCCAGCCTTAACGGCAGCAGAAGTCCCGGTCGTTGTGAATCACCCTGTCGCATAATAACAACAAACGGCACTCTTAGCAGTGCCGTTTGTTTCTCATATGTCCATTCTCAGCAATATCTTTCAGGTCACCAATCATGGTTCCCCTGAATATCCACTATTGACTCTATCCGAACTGACCGATGATTTCGAACATCGGCAGGTACATAGCCACCATGATGCCACCAATTGCAATACCCATTACAACAATAACGATCGGCTCAATGACCGAAGTCAGTGCGCTTACCGCCTCATCAACTTCTTCGTCATAGAAGTCTGCAATTTTGTTCAGCATATCGTCCAAACCGCCCGTCTTCTCACCAACTCCGATCATCTGCGTGACCATGGGTGGAAAGACTCCGGTAGCCTTTAGCGGTCCGGTGATAGTGTCACCTTCAGCGATTGCTAACACTGATTTATTGATAGCATTAGCGACCACCAGGTTACCGGCTGTTTTGGCCGTGATCTCCAGCGCCTCCAGGATAGACACGCCGGACGACAGCAGCGTTGCAAGCGTGCGGGTAAACCGAGCCACCGAAGACTTGCGCACAAGGTTGCCAATAATCGGTGCCCTTATCAGCCCTTTATCGACCATCAGGGCACCGCCTGGGGTTTTCTTGTACCAGAAGAAGGCAATCGTCAGGGCTATCGTACCCAACGTCAGATACATAATGTTCGCTTGCAGGAATCCGGAAATACCCATCACAATCAGCGTCGGTTCCGGTAGTTCACCCCCCAGTCCTTCAAACATCTTGGCAAAAACAGGGACAATGAAAGTCAACATTCCGATCGTTACGGAAATCGCGACGAATGCCACCACCGACGGATAGATCATGGCACCCTTCACTTTCCTGATCAGGGCATCAGCTTTCTCCCGATAAACAGCCAAACGAACAAGAATGGCATCAAGCGCACCACCGACCTCACCAGCTTCGACCATATTCGTATATAGATCGTCGAAGATCTTGGGGTGTCTCTTGAGGGCATCAGATAGTGTCGCACCGCCCTGCACGCCGTCCTTTACCTGCGTGATGACCTTGGCCAATTCTTTGTTTTCCGTTTGGGAAGACAGAATATCCAGACACTGCACCATGGGTAATCCAGCACCAATCATGGTCGCAAACTGTCTCGTAAAGCGAGAGACCTCAATTCGCTTGATGCCGGTGCCAAGCTTGATCTGAATATCCGGAGCCTTTTTGGCAATCGAAGATACCAAAATCCGATTCTGCCTGAGTACTCTTTCCAGATCAGATCTGTTGTTAGCCTTCATTGACCCTTGGACGGCAGTCCCGGCTAGCGTCTTACCCTTGTACTCAAAAACTGGCATCAACTACATCCTTTCGTGTACAGTCCAATTATGTGTAAGCCGGTGATTTCTGACGTGAAATTGCATCGCTCAGTTCCTGCGGATCGTGACTGAAACCCATGGCGTCGTTGATAGTGATCTTACCGCCCTGATAGAGTTCAGCCAATGACTGGTTCATGGTCTTCATGCCAAACTTCTGACCGGATTGAATCATCGAATACAACTGATGAATCTTATCGTCACGGATAATCGCACGAACTGCAGGTGTTGCAACCATGATTTCCATGGCAAGCACACGCCCACCCCCGACCTTCGGAATCAATATCTGTGACACTACTGCCTGCAGTGTAAATGACAGTGCAACACGAACCTGTTCCTGCTGATTGGTTGGAAACACATCCACGATGCGGTTGATGGATTCCGCACAGGAATTTGTGTGAAGAGTTGCAAAAGCCAGGTGCCCGGTTTCAGAAATTGAGAGTGCCGCCGAAATCGTTTCCAGATCACGCATCTCGCCAACCAACACAACATCTGGATCTTCACGGAGGGCATACTTCAGAGCCGAAGCAAATGACGGTGTATCAGAGTATACTTCCCTCTGGTTAATGAGAGCGGTCTGGTGTCGGTGCAAATACTCAATAGGGTCCTCGACCGTGATAATGTGAACCGGCCTCTCTTTGTTAATCTTGTCAATTATCGCTGCCAGACTTGTCGATTTACCTGAGCCGGTTGGACCTGTCACGAGAACAAGACCCCTTGGCAGTTTGGCGAAATCAGCAATGACTTTTGGCAATCCAAGCTCTTCAAAGGTGGAAATCTTGTACGGAATTTGTCTCAGTGCCACGGCTGCGTTGCCACGCTGCATAAAGATATTGGCCCTGAAACGACTCATGGATTCAATACCGAACGAAAAATCAAGTTCCCAGGTCTGCTCGAACTTGAGCTTCTGTTTTTCGTTCAGCATCGAGTAAGCAATCTTCTTGGTGTCTTCGCTTGAGAGAAGCGTGTCCCCGATTCTCTGGAGCTTCCCGTCGATCCGAACAACCGGAGGTGACCCGGCAGTCAGGTGTAAATCCGAGGCACCCATCTGAACCATTTGTTCAAGCAACTCGCGTAATGATAGCATTCATTGCTCCCGTAGCTGTAACCTTGTTGGCGCTCAGCAAAGCCGAACGAATATATAGTAGATTATCGGTCTTCCTGAGCGGATCTTGACTTGAATCTTGATTGAAGGCACGGCCTAACTAGTTGAGAGGCAAGACATTCGTAGTAGGCCTGCAGCCCTAAGCAGTTGTGACTGCGAAAACCTCGTCAATGCTGACTAATCCCTGCTTCATCTTATCGACAGCCGCCATTCTCAGAGAGAACATGCCTTCTTCGAGCGCAACCTTCCTGATCTCCGTATCCGGGGCTTGTTTCAGGATCAGATTCTCGATAGCGGGAGATACGGGCATGACCTCGTATATGCCTGTTCGACCGGACCTACCGGTGTTACCGCAAGCAGTACAACCAGTTCCCTTGAACGCCCTTAAGCCACGAAGCTGTTCTTGGGGGACATGCAGTGAGTCGACCTGTTCGGCTGCAAGATTGACTTCCTGCCGGCACTTGCTGCAGATCGTTTTCATCATGCGCTGAGCCATGATCAACTTGGTAGCTGAGGCCACAAGATAGTACGGCGTTCCCATATCAATTAAGCGGGTGACCGATGACGGAGCATCGTTGGTATGCAGCGTAGAAAACACCAGGTGGCCTGTCAGCGCCGCCTTGATAGCTATCTCCGCTGTCTCACTATCACGAATCTCACCGAGCATGATGATATCAGGATCCTGACGCAGGAATGACCGCAATGACGCTGCAAAAGTCAGACCAATCCCCGATTTTACCGCAACCTGGTTGATCCCCTCGAAATTGAACTCAACCGGATCCTCGGCGGTCATGATGTTGACACCAACAGTATTGATCTGTTGCAGAGCCGAATACAGTGTTGTCGTCTTACCTGAACCGGTCGGTCCCGTAACCAGAATGATCCCAAATGGCAGGTGGATCTTCTCCTGGAACTTGGCCAGATCCTCTTCGCGAAAACCGAGTTTAGTCATATCGACTTTCAGAGCCAGGGGATCGAGAATTCGCATGACCACCTTCTCTCCGAAAATGGTCGGTAGACTCGAGACACGAAGGTCAACCGTACGACCGGTGATTTTGATTTTTATGCGACCATCTTGCGGTAAGCGTCGTTCCGAAATATCCAGCTCCGCCATGATCTTGATTCGAGAAACAATTGCCGCTCGGTACTTGAACGGTAAAGGTGCCATCTCCTGAAGTTCACCATCTACTCGATAGCGTACACGAATCTTCTTCTCGTACATCTCAAAGTGAATATCTGAGGCACCCATACGAATGGCATCCCCAATAATCGAATCGACCAGTTTAACAAGCGGCTTGTCCTGAATCTGCGACATCAAATCGGACTCGGAGGGAACCTCCTCATTAGACACCACTTCGAGATCAGGATCACCCTCAAGCCCCTTCACGATTTCAGACAGGCCGGCACCATCGGAATACTGCTGCTCGATAGCCTGTTCGATCTCCTTCTCTGCGGAGATAGCAGGCTGGACAGTGCAGCCAGTTATGAACTTAATGGCATCCAAAACATAGATGTTGTTGGGATCACTGATAGCCACCAGAATCGACTTGCCGATCTTACTGATTGCGATGACCTTGAATTTGCGAGCAATATCGAGAGGTATGAGCTTGACGACTTCGGGATTCAGTTCAACGTCACTTAACCTGAGTGTCCCGATCTTGAGATGCTTTCCAACAAAAGTCGAGATCTCTTCTTCGGAAGAAACAGCCCCAATTTCTACGAGAACCTTGGAGAATTTTTCTTTCGTCGATTGTGAACGTTCCAGTGCCTCTGCGGCTTGTTCCTTAGTGATCTTGCCGGCTTCAACGAGGATGGTGCTCAGTTCTGTAGACATGATTCGCTCACCGATTCCAGACGTACCTGCCCGGTTTTATAGCCAAGCTCGAAGGCAGTCCGGCTGTGGACGGCTTAGTCCTGAAAGATGTCATCCATCTTTTCGTTCGCCTTGTCGGCGAATTCATCGGACAGCCCCTCCTGAGATCCGCCACGATTCTGAATCTTCTGGAGTATTTCGGTAAGTTCCACCGCTGCTTCTCTGGCATAAAGGCGCACCATACCGATCGTAGTACGGTCATCAAAGATCACCGCAAGGATGGAGCGTTCCCCTACAATACACATGTGAATGTGATCCTTCTTGCCTTGATGAAACAGAACGGAAAATTCCGGCTCACCGACCAACTTTGCAATCTCTTTGGTCGATGCAAAGGATCCTGCCAGAAGTGCCGCCAGAGCTGTAGTATCCAGCGAATGCGTAAACCCCTGCCTGGTTATCAAGTATCCATCTTTATCTACCAGCAGGGCACACTTCGCCTCGGACCCCTTGAGCAGCTTCTTCAGGCGCTCATCGATCCTGTTGCTATCTTTCTCAAGAATTATCAGGCTATCATTAGACATCCGATCCTCCGGGTTAGCTACTTGATTCCAAACAAACGCTTAAAGAAACCACGTTTTTTCCCCTCAGCACGACGTCGCAGTGAGGGCGCCATTTGCGGCGAATTTATCGATGGCAGCCCCGCCGCATTCTCGCTCGCTTTAGGCTCGCTTCCTGTCACGGCAGAACTCTTAGAAGACTCTTCGGACCCGGACTGACCAAAGCCAATCGGCGGGGCCTTTCTTTCTTCGACCGTCGAGGCTTCGTTGCCGGGAAACGGCCGATTGGCAGCCTGGACTGGTTCAGGTTCAGACTCAGACTCCACCTGCGGTGCAGGTGACATCACTGGTGCTGCCTGAACTGCCGTTCCCGTCTGAGCTCCGACAGCGGGAGCATTCATTGCAGAATCCGATTTAGGCTGCACAGCCGGTACAGCGACTCTCTCGTGAGGAGGTGCCATAGCGGCGGGGGACGGTGCCTCTGACGGTGCAGCAGCTTGCGGCTGAGCTGTTGCGGCTGCACCTGACTCGCTTGATTTAGCCTTATTGAGTACTACCTTGATGATCAATTTGAGTGTGTCAAACAC
>QNAF01000064.1 GCA_003641405.1 Candidatus Zixiibacteriota bacterium
CCGCAGAACTCGCAGCCGGCATCGACAAGCGTTCGTCCGAAAGCCGGACCGATAACGCAATCACGTCCCCGCTGCGTAAACGCCAGAACATTCGCCCCGCGAACATCCTGACACATCCGCACACAACGACCGCATAGAATACACAGGTTGTAGTCCCGATCATAGAACGGGTCATCTTTCTCGACAGGATAATTGCGGTAGTAAACCGAGTAGTGGAGTTCCTCAATACCCATCCTCTCCGTAACATCCTGAAGTTCACACTGCCCATCCTTGGGACAGTACCGGCAACCCGTAGTTACCCCGGCTTTTCGGATCGTTGACAGGTATTTCTTACACTCTTCCTTTTCGCCGCAGATGAGACAACTCGACGTGTGTTCACTAAGGAACAACTGCAGAACTTCCGTACGCACAGCCTCGACTTCGGCCGTATGCGTCTGGATTTCCATACCGTCAGTGACGGGCGTTGTGCAGGAAGTTGGGAAATTCCGTATGCCTTCAATCTCGACAATGCACATCCGGCAGCTTCCGTGCGGAGCCAGATCTTCATGAGCACAGAGTGTCGGTATGTAGATATCGTTCTGCCGGGCAGCTTCGAGAACAGTTATCCCGGCATCAACTTTGTACGGTTTTCCATCGATTGTGATATTCACGGTGCTATTTCGCTTGCTCATCACGCACTCCGCCTGGTCTTGATCACGATTGCGTTTCCTGCCAGAGGATTATACCGACAGACTTCATAACAGGCCTTGCACCTGATACAGCGAGAAAGATCAAGCTCATGCAACTCCGCTTTAGCTCCACTGATGGCATCCGTAGGACAAACATCCACACAGAGCTGACAGCCGTTGCACTTCTGAGGGTCTATCTCATAGTCGATCAACTCTTTGCAAACCCCGGCTCTACAGTGCTTCTCATTGACATGCTCAAGATACTCCGATCGGAAGTACCTCAATGTAGTCAGAACCGGGTTAGGAGCAGTCTGACCCAGACCGCACAGCGAAGCGTGCTGCACTGTCTCGGCCAGGGTCTGAAGCTTGGTGAGATCTCCTGATTGACTCTGGCCGCTGACGATCCTTTCAAGGATAGTCACCATGTGCCATGTCCCCACGCGACACGGTGAACATTTGCCACACGATTCTTTCTGAGTAAAACGCAGGAAATACAACGCCAGGTCAACCGCGCAAGTATCTTCGTCCATCACGATCAGTCCGCCCGATCCCATAATGGAACCGGCGGCATTCATCGACTCGTATTCCACCGGTATGTCGAGGTGTTCCTCCGAAAGGCAACCTCCTGACGGTCCGCCAGTTTGCACACCTTTGAACTTCTTCCAGGAACCGCCTCCGATATCGTAGATAATCGTCCGTAGCTTGACACCAAGCGGAACTTCTATCAGTCCACCGCGCTTGACCTTACCGACCAGCGAAAACGTCTTGGTACCGCGATTACCCTCTATACCATACTGAGTGTACCAGGCGGCTCCGTTTCTGAGGATATTGGGGATAGTACCCAGTGTCTCGACATTATTAATGATAGTAGGCTTGCCATGAATACCGGAAATTGCAGGGAAAGGAGGTCGTGCTTTTGGCATACCGCGCCGACCTTCGATACACGCAATCTGGGCTGTCTCCTCACCACAAACAAACGCACCGGCCCCTTCTTTTATCTTGATTTCGAAATCAAAACCGGAACCGAGTATGTTCTTGCCCAACAGTCCAACTTCCTTCATCTGCGTAACGGCTTTTCTCAATCGAGCAACAGCCAGACGATAGTCAGTGTTGATGTAGATGTACCCAAAGCTGGCACCGATAGCAAAAGCAGCCGTAAGAAGACCCTCAAGCACCGAGTGCGGGTCAGACTCAATCAACGACCGGTTCATAAACGCGCCAGGGTCACCTTCCGACGAGTTGCAGACCATGTACTTCTGCTCTCCGGGAGCGCCGCGGCAGATTTCCCACTTCTTGAAAGCTGGGAATCCAGCACCACCTCTGCCCCGCAGGCCTGCCTCTTTGATCTCCTCGATGACAGCTTCCGGACCCATCTTGAAGGCTTTTACCAAGCCGGCGTAGCCATCGTTGGCAAGGTAGTGATCAATGTCGTCCGGATCAATATAACCTGCGTTCCTCAACACAACCCTGACCTGGGGTTTCAACATGGGCATGTCGAAAAACTTTGGGATTCCCGTAGTCAAGTCGGAACCATTATCACCAAAATGACCAACAGCCAGGTCAGCTAAAGGTTTACCTTCGATCAGCAAACTCTCAACAATCTTCTGTGCCTTTTCGGGAGTCACATTGGCGTAGCTGATACGAGGTTCACCGGGCATGGTAATATCCATGAGCGGTTCCAGGTAGCATGGGCCAATGCACCCTACCGGCACTACTTTGGCCTTGAGTCGGTTCCGTTTCAGCGTCTGCTCGACCGCCTTAAGAACACCAGCCGCTCCGGCGGCAAGGCCACATGTTGCACTGCCAACATAGATTACGGGGACCCTGCTATTTTGCAGAGCATCCCACTTTTTCTGTGCTTCCTGACGTCTTTTCTCGAAGCTATTCATACTGTTTCAGTGTCTCCTTCAGACCGGTCACCAAAACACGGTCGTGGATGTCATCGTTGATCTGCACGACAGGGGCCAGTGTGCAGCACCCCAGACAGGTCACACGCTGGAAATCGAAGTGTCCATCATCAGTGGTCTGACCGAGTGAGATCCCAAGCTGCCAGCCGACAGCATCGCTCAAAGACTGACCTCCATGAACATGGCAGGCTGTTCCCATACAGACTTTCACGGTGTTCCGGCCGGGCTTGGTGAATCGGAATTTCGGATAGAAAGTTGCCACGCCGTATAGTCGGTTCTCAGATATCTTCAAGAACCTCGAAACACGCCTGATTGCTTCCTCCGAAATGTAGCCGTCTTTTTTCTGGACTCTAAGAAAGATCGCGAGGATATCATCCTCGATTCCTTTGAATCCCGAAAACAGCTTCTCGTATTCCTTTTCTTTCACAGAATCATCTCCAGTTCAATTCCTGAGAGTCCTTGTTGTCACCGAATCCTGATTGGTAACAGGCACTTAGCGAGACTGCCAAATCACATTCACTGCTTTCTTGCTCAAGGAACCATAGAAGGAGGTTTCTTGAGTCTTCTTGTTGTCAGCCTAAACGGCACTCCGTCGTATATAGGACAAAGCAATAGCTGCGACAAGTGGATTCTGCGGATGCATCTCCTCAAGCAGGCTGTTGATAAACCACACTACGGAATCGGGACACAACACAACGCTGCTATAGAGTTCATTAACAGACCTTTTTGGCAGAAGTTCCCCTTACAAATCGGCGCGCAAAAAGCGGTTGCCAGCGCACAGCCACCAAGTTATAATCTTCAGACCGATAGTACGCCCCCGGCGTACCGTCACATGGTTAGTTAAGGAACTGATAACTTATTGTGAGTCAACATGAAGGCGTTGTTATCTGGAAATGAAGCAGTAGCTCGCGGATCACTTGAGGCCGGAGTCAAACTCGCGGTCGGCTATCCCGGCACACCATCAACCGAAATACTGGAAACTCTTGCCGCGGTGTGCCCTTCGATCTACTCGCAGTGGTCTCCTAACGAGAAAGTTGCATTCGAAGTCGGCATCGGTGCTTCTATTGGGGGCGCCCGGGCGCTGGTCACCATGAAGCACGTTGGATTGAACGTAGCCGCCGATCCATTCATGACTTTTGCCTATACCGGTGTGAACGCCGGGTTTGTGGTTGTATCAGCCGACGACCCGGAGATGCACTCTTCGCAGAACGAGCAGGATAATCGCATCTTTGCCAGATTTGCCGGGGTGCCGTTTCTTGAGCCATCGGACAGCCAGGAATCCAAAGATATGCTCATCAGAGCGTTCGAGTTGTCTGAGGAATTTGATACTCCGGTAATGCTGCACATGACCACGCGCATCTCACACTCAAAGTGCGTGGTTGAGTTCCAAGACCCAAAAGAACCTCCGGCCCTCAAATTCGTCAAGAATCCTCAGAAATACGTAATGATTCCGTCGAACGCCCGTGTTCGTCATGCCGTTCTCGAAGAGCGTCTGGCCAGGCTCAAAGACTTTGCAGAGCAGACCGACCTGAATGTGCTGGAAAACAACGGCTCCGATATTGGTATCATAACCGGTGGCGTGGCGTACAACTACGCCAAAGAAGTCGCACCGGATTTCGACTACCTCAAGATTGGTTTCGGGTACCCTCTTCCTCGGAAGAAGATCGAAGAGTTCATCAAAAACCACAAACAAGTAATCGTTGTTGAAGAGCTTGAGCCGTTTATCGAAGATCAGATCAAGGTTTTTGGTCTCAAGGTCAGTGGGAAAGAGTACTTTGGCAATCTCGGTGAGTACTCACCACAACGTGTCGCAGCCGGACTCAAAAAAGCCGGTGTCATCGGCGAAGTGGCAGTTGCCGAGATTCCGCCGGTCGAAGCCATGTTCCCGCGCCCGCCGGTGCTGTGTCCGGGCTGTCCTCACCGGGCTGTCTTCCTGGCGCTCAGAAAACTCAAAGTTGCCGTCACCGGCGATATCGGCTGCTACACACTCGGCGTTCTCAAGCCGCTCAACGCCATGGATACCTGCATCTGCATGGGAGCATCTATAGGCAACGCCATCGGCATGGAAAAAGTGGAAGGTTCTGAGAAGGGCACTGTGGCGGTGATTGGCGATTCCACGTTCTTCCACTCCGGCATCACGGGGTTGGTGGATGCCGTATATAATCAGAGCAACGTGACTGTAATCATCCTTGACAATAGTGCCACGGCGATGACCGGTGGTCAGCAGCATCCTGCGACCGGCAAGACACTGATGGGCAAAGATGCCCCTATTATCAGCATTGAGAAGCTGGTCACATCGTTGGGGATCAAGAACTACCGAGATCTCGACCCATACGACTATGATGCCTGCGTCAAGGCGATCAAGGAAGAGATCAGCAAACCGGGACCATCCGTGATTGTCACCAATCGACCATGCGTACTGATGCCGAAACGCATCATGGATGAACCGTATGTGGTTGACTCGGAACTTTGCAATGGCTGTGCGGCATGTTTTGCCGTCTCATGCCCGGCAATCCAGGCTTCCGACGAAACCAACGAGAAAGGCAAACCAAAAGCAATCATAGACGAAACACAGTGCACCGGCTGCACGGTGTGCGCGCAAAGATGCCCCGAAGAGGCAATTATTCTCAAGAGTCTGTTTGTAAAAGCATAGGTAAGACATTATGGCCAAAGATAGATTTGACATACTGATAGTAGGTGTCGGCGGACAGGGCGTTTTGCTGGCCTCTGAAATCATCTCTCATATCGCGATGAACGCCGGACTCGATGTCAAGAAATCGGAAGTCCACGGTATGTCGCAGCGCGGCGGAGTAGTAACATCGCATGTGAAAATCGCCCCGCGTGTCTATTCCCCTACGATCCAGCACGGGCAGGCAGATTTCCTCATGTCTTTTGAACAGTCCGAAGGTCTCCGGGCAATTGACTGGATGCGGAAAAACGGTATCGCAATCGTTTCGCGTACTCGACTGGTCCCCGCCATTGTTACTTCGTCCAAGGACTTCTCTTATCCTGATAACGCTATTGAACAAATCAGGCAAAAGACACCGAACCTTATTCCAGTTGAGGCCGACAAAATAGCCTCGGAGTTGGGCAATCCTCGCCTTGTCAACACCATCCTGCTGGGCATTCTTTCCAACCACATGCCATTCGCCAAAGAGCAGTGGGTTGACACAATGAAATCCAAAATCAAGGCGAAGTTCGTCGATATCAACCTGGTGGCATTCGATCGTGGTCGGGAGATCACGTTAACATCGTCCGGCAATTAGGAGTCAATTCATGGCTGAGTTGATGTTCATTATCAATCCGGGGTCGACCTCAACGAAAGCAGCGCTCTTTGACGGTAACAGACAGCTTGCCGAAGAAACCGTACGACACGACGCTAATGAACTGGGCAAGTTTGACAATGTCGCTGATCAGTTCGATTACCGCATGCAAGCCATCAATGCCTGGATCGATTCGCTGGACTACGACGCAAACCAGGTCAAAGCAATCGTGGGGCGAGGTGCGCCATTACGCCCCCTCGAAGGTGGCTCGTACGAAATCACAGAGCAACTATTGGAGGATGTCCGCACTGCGAAGTACTCCAATCACGCCTCGAACTTAGGCTCAATTATCGCTCATCATCTCGGTGAACGGTTTGGCGTCCCGTCAATGATCTCCGACCCCATCACCGTGGATAACTTCACGGATATCGCCCGTGTCAGCGGAGTGCCGGAAATCCAGCGCAAGTGTCGCGTGCACGCGTTGAACATCAAGGAAGTCTGCCGTCGCGAGGCGGCCAAGCTCGGCAAGAAACTTGACGAAGTCAGTTTCGTTGCTGTCCACATGGGTGGTGGCGTGTCGGTGGCTGCTCTCAAACGCGGACTCGTTGTTGACGTCAACGACGCCCTGCTCGGCATGGGACCATTCTCCCCTGACCGCTCCGGGGCACTACCTATAGGCGGAGTAGTCAAACTCTGTTTCTCCGGAGAGTACACCGAAAAGGAACTCACTGCAAAGTTCTCAAAGAAATCTGGGCTGGTGGCCTACCTGGGGCAGGCGGACCTTCGCGAAGTTGAGAAAATGATCGACTCCGGCGACAAGAAAGCTCTGCTCTATTTCAACGCCATGGCCTACCAGATTGCCAAGGAAATCGGCGTAGCTGCAACCGTCCTGGCTGGTGAGTTTGAATCTATCGTACTGACCGGCGGTATGGCCCACTCAAAAAAACTGGTGGCTGAAATCTCCAAGTATGTCTCTTTCCTCGGCAAAGTGACTGTCGTCCCCGGTGAGTTTGAGATGGAAGCCCTGGCGGCGGCGGGAATCCGCTTCCTGAGCGGCCAGGAACAACTGAAAAAATACTGAGACGATTCACGAAGTGGGAACAATGAAGCAAACTCCCATCCATTCCTCCGATGAACTGATCGCACACGCAATAGCTATCGCCGCCGAAGGACGCAAGAAAACCGTGGCGGTCGCCGCCGCTCAGGATGTTGATGTCATTGGCGCTGTTTCGCAGGCTCAGGCCGATGGTTTCCTCGACGGCATACTCGTTGGCGATGAGTCTAAAATCCGCTCGTTGGCTGATGAGAACAAGATCAATATCACCTCACTCTCTATCGTAAATGAACCCGATGTGTACAAGGCCGCTCATGTGGCGGTGAAACTTGCAGCCGACAGCAAAGCCGACGCTATCATGAAAGGGTTCCTGCCAACATCAGCGTTGCTGAAAACCGTTCTGGACAAACAGTATGGACTGCGCGGCGAGAATACCCTGTCACACTGCGCTGTGCTGGATATTCCCGGCTACCACAAACTACTCAATTTCACCGACGGCGGCATGGTCGTCAAGCCGACACCTGAGCAGAAATACCAGGTTCTTGACAATGCCGTCCTTGTTGGGCGAGCACTCGGTCTTTCTCCCGTCAAGATCGCTCTCACTGTGGCTGACACGAGTGAACTCATCCCGTTGGCGACTGAACGTCTCGAAAATATCATAATCCAGGGACCACTGTCGTTGGAGCTGGCGTCATCACCCGTGGCTGCAAAAAAGGCAGCCGTATCCGGCGAAGTAGCAGGCGACGCTGATATCTTTCTGGTCGACTCCATCGAAGAAGGAAACATCGTTGCCAAGTCGCTGATCCAGTTCGCACAGGCCGTTTTTGCCGGTGTGATCGTTGGCGCCCGAGTACCGGTATCGCTGGTCTCACGGACGGACACGGTGAAAAACAAGAAGGCGTCTTTGGCCCTGGCCTGTGTCATCGCCGACTACTATACGCAGAATAAAGTCTGGGGGAACTAACGATGACACCTGAAATGCAGATTCCCGAAGTTCACTCCTATGACGCTGTTCTACAGCGAGCCAAAACGAAATCCGCTCAGAAAAAGCCGAGGGCGGCACTGCTTGAACTCTCTGCCCCCGATGCGCTCACAGCGCTCATGCGGGCGGTATCGGAAGGACTCGTTGAGCCGGTACTGATCGGATCCCAAAGCAAACTTGAGAAAGCCTGCGCGGACTGCTCTATCGACATACCGGATACAAAGATTATTGATACCGACAACGACAGTGATGCTGTTCGCACGGTCGCCGGCATGGCGACGGATGGTGAGATCGACATGATCGTGCAGGGAAGTGTTCCATCTGAACAGACGCTTGCCATGTTGCTTCAAAAAGAGCAGAACTTCTGCCTGCCGGGAAAGGTTGTCTCCCACGTCGGCGTTCTCAAACCGGAGAGGTACCCCAAACTGTTGATGATCACCGACGGCGCGGTTGTTGCACAACCGGACCTGAAAGCAAAGCTTGGTTTAATTTCCAACCTCGTGCGTGTTTCAGAAAGCATTGGCATCAACAATCCCAGGGTCGCGGTAGTCGGGGCCGTGGAAGTCGTCTATCCACAGATGCCGGCCACTGTCGAGGGAGCAGTCCTGGCCAAAATGGCTGAGCGTCACCAGATCAAGGGGGCACTCGTCGATGGACCGCTGTCATTTGACGTGGCCGTGGATATGTTCGCGGCACACTCCAAAGGGATCACGACATCGGAAGTCGCCGGGCAGGCAGACGCCATGCTAACATCGTGTATCGAAGTCGCCAGCGGTATCTACCACGCCATGGCATTGTACGGCAATTGCGAAATAGGCGGAGTGGTGATCGGCGGACGCGTGCCGGTTGCAACGAATGCCTATTCAGATTCTGTCGACGCCCGTTTCAATTCAATTGTGCTGGGTATCTTGGCGAGTTGTTGAAAAACCGCTCGCATCTATAGTCGTCCGTCAGGTTCCCTTATCAGCGAAACTCCCGCTTCACTCTCTGTAGAATCTCCTGGAACTTCGGGTCTGAGTGCAGATACTCAAAGTCGGGGTCGTTTTCGAGATCACGCAGCCAGGGTTCACGCCGGTCCAATTCTGTCTCCAGCAAATAGTAAGTCTGCTCACGTAAGTCGAAACGCAGGCTCCACAATAACCAGCTACTGACCGGCAAAGCCTCCGCTTCTATTTGCATATTCATTCTGTCGAAAAGGTCAGCCCAGAAGGCCTCCCAACCCGAACTGTTGAATCGCTCCTGAAGTGCATGGGCTTCGGCAGAATCGACGAACCCCCAAGACGTGATCGCTAGTAGTAGCTCTGTAACAGCTTCTTCATACTGACCCATATCGGCGAGGGCAAAGGCGAGGTCATGATGAGCATTTGGGAAATCCGGTGCCATTTCAATTGTGTTTCGAAGGTGGCTGATACCTTCCTCTACTTGTCCCGTCAGCCAGTACATATAACCGTAATCAGAGTTGATAACAAGTGACAGGGGATCCAGCTCAAGCGCCTTGGCAATCTCAACCCTGACAAGTTCTGGTCTTTCAATCTCGAAATGCCGGATGAGATAGTTTGCATACCATTGGTGTCCGGTCGCATAGTTGGGGTTCAGTTCGACTGCCCGTGCAAGCAACAAGCCGCTGCTATCGTATGCGCCAATCTGTAACATTACTTGTCCCAACGACGTGTAAGCCTCCGCCAAAGTGCTGTCCAGCTCAAGAGCCCGCCGGGCAAACTTTTCGGCAAACGGTAGCGATTCATCCAGAGGAAGGAATCCGTAGCCATGAGAGAGTGAGTACGCATCGGCGAGTCCGGAGTAGGCAAGTGCATAGCCGGAATCAATTGCGATAGCTTGCTCAAAATGCTCAATGGCTTTTTGAAAACCTGCGGAACTGCGCTTGTTCCAGTGATACCGACCCTTCAGGTATTCGCTGAAAGCTGCCAGATTCTCAGTAGGGTTAGCACGGAGTTGTTCACTCTCAGTTGTACCCAAGGCAAAACCAAGAGCGTCCACGATTTGCTCGGAGATTTCGATCTGAAGAGAAAAAATCTGAGTGAGCGGTTTTTCGAAATTATCCGCCCACAGATGTACATCATCCGATACCCTGATCAATCTCGGCGTGATGCGTACAAAATCAGTATCACCCGTCTTATCCCACCGGATGGAACCTTCCAGCACATAATCAACTCCGAGTTCCCTGGCTATCTGCGGCACCGTTTTGTCAGTCTCTTTGTATGCGTAGGCGCTCGTTCCTGAGATCACTCCCAGTTTGCGAACAGCCGCCAGTCGTGAGATTATCTCCTCGGTGATACCATCCGCGAAATACTCATCCTCCGGCGCACCAAGGTTCTGAAACGGCAACACCGCCAGCATCATGCGCCCCGACGCATCCGTTGGCTCGGTTTCCTCGTCCGAGAGCATCCAGTAGCCTGCCATTGCCAGGAGCACCACCGCCGCCCCAGGCACGACATATCTATTCCACCAGTCTACTTTTGGTTTTGTTGCGACTGGAGCGGCCTTGACACTCAGACGCTTCAGATCGGAGATCACACCGGCCGCGCTCTGATACCGCAGTCCGGGATCTTTCTCAAGCAGTTTGGAGACAATTCGCTGAAGGTCGTCCGGTACGTCCGACTTGTATCTCGACAGGGGCTCAGGAGAATCGTTCAAAACAGAGTTCATGGTTGCGGCTTCATTGTCGGCCTTGAAAGGCAGCCGACTGGTGATCATCTCGTACAGCAGAACTCCGAACGAAAACAGATCCGACCGCCGGTCAACCTCCTTGACCTGTATCTGCTCGGGCGACATGTAGCC
>QNAF01000065.1 GCA_003641405.1 Candidatus Zixiibacteriota bacterium
AATTCGAACCGTGTGATGACAGGACCAGGAAACGTTTCTATACGCCCATCGATTTGTACCTGGAATGTCTCAAGTGTTTCTTTAAGCAAGCGAGCTGTCATTTCGAGTTCATCAGGAGATACGGCAGGCCCACCAACACTGTCTTGCAACAGATCAAGGGTCGGGTAGCGATAGTCAATAGACTGGATCTGGACCGGCTCGGAGGCCCCCTTGATCACAGCCTTTCTCTTTTCAGTACTGGCTTGTCCCGATCCGTTCCCCAGCTTTGAAGAATGCGGGGCGATAGCCTGCTCACTTTCGTCATGCGCAACAACAGGCGCTTCGTCCTCCATCCAGGCATCATCCGTTTCAGTTGAGCCTTCTTCCCCATCACCGTCTGAACTGAATAACCACTTCAGCGTGAGAAACTTGCGAAAAGCACCAAATGTTCCGACGTAACACCTCTTGAGCAGCTCACCGCCCGGTATCCGTACTCGTATTGAGAGAAGAGGTGTCAACGACGTATACGTCAGCAGTAGGATCAGAATCATACCGCCAGCGACCAAATATGACCCAAGTTGCCCGAATACCTTCAATGACAATATCGTGAGTTTCGTCGCCAGGTATCCACCGACCGCACCAGTTTCGTAACCGACAGTGGGATTCGCAAGCAGGTGGATGTCATAAACAACAGTTGCCAGCAGGGCAATAACGAACAGCAAAGTAACGTTGATCTCAAGCTTATGAGTCAGCTTTGATGAAAACAGCCGCAAAGCTATGATAAGCAGCCCGAATGGCAGGAAGAACGCCATCCAGCCTGCAATTACCGAAAGGAAGTAGGACAGGTAAGCGCCAACCATACCACACTGATTGTGGTATTGGATATCGAACGGATCGAGATGACCGTCGATTTCTCCGGTTATCCTCGCATTATCCAACCCACTGTGTGAAATCAGAGCCACCAGAATCAACAGAGCCAATACGATAACGGTACCGTAAAGTACCGGTTTTTGTTGTCCGGTCGTTTTCTTCTTGCTTCGTTTTGCCATAGTTGCCTGAAAATCGTAGTGTTACAGCCGTAGAGCAATCTAAAAGATTACAGAGAAAAAGGCAGGGTCTTTCAACCCTGCCTTCCAAACACTTGTCTGAATTAACTACTTGCGAATGGCTTCTTTTAGATTCTTGCCAGCTCTGAATACCGGAACTTTGCATGCCGGAATCTGAATGGCAGCACCGGTCTGCGGGTTGCGTCCCGTACGAGCCTTACGTTTTGAGACGGCAAATGTGCCGAAACCTGCAAAACTAACCCTCTCACCCTTTTTCAAGTGCTTCGTCACACCGTCCATGAAAGCAGTCAGTGCTTCTGTAGCCTGACGCTTGTTGATACCTGACTTTTCAGCCATAATCGCGATCATCTCATCCTTTGTCATCCCTGTGTTCCTTCCTAAACAGTTAATGAATCCTAACATTTAGATTTACTTAAAAATAGTCTCTCCAATACTTCCGTCAAGAAAAAAACTACATGTCGCACAGCAAAACAGCCCTAAAATAAAGGGTTTTGGGACTGTCAGGCTAGTGTAGACTCTGGAAGTAGGAGCTGCTCAGGCTGTTTTCGGAGTTGCCGATCTTGAGCTCAGGCAGTGATGTTACAAATAGTTTGAACCCCCAGCCGTGGTTCGAACCGATTGGCACCCAGTGAAATAGCCCTGTCCAGCAATGTAGTTTCTTGGTTATGTTGACCTGATTATTGATAGTTTTATGACGTTCGAAATCGTAGGACTGCGAGTACCCAATTCTTGTTGTCGGAGTCAGATTAAAATTCAGGCTGAGTCTGATAAAACTGCTTTTGGAGTATGCATCGGTGGAAATTCCGGATTCCTTGAAACTATACGAAAAGGACATATCCCAACCGGATGGTCTGTCGGAACGTAGTTTTGACGACTGTTCCCCAAATATAGAAAGGTCAGATGCCGAGTCGCTGCCTTGAGGTATCAATGCTGCAAGATCATCGAAAAGAAAGGATCGTCCCACCAATCTGAAACTGCTATTAAAGCTGAATGTCATAAGACGTGGATTTAAGATGTCGAGTTGGTCATCACTGCCGACTTTGTGGATATTATGCACCATACTCCCGTAGAGGCTGATGCGAGGCAGCAGGTTTGATCTAAAGGATGTACTCACGTTGGACCATCTTGCGGATTCCTTCTCGAAATCATAGGAGACGCTGGAAACAACCGAGATCAGATCAAAGTTACGCTCTACTTCTCCGACTCGCACCTTGGACTGGTATAGCTGGCTGAGCGACAAACTTACTGATTGACTTCTGCTCGTGCTCCCCGCTCCACCGCCGGCATAGCTGCGAATCTCCGGGTGCCTGTCGATTTTGGGACGGAAACGGTAGGACAAGCTGGGGGTGATAACCTGTCTCAGCCCCACCAGGCCGAAGAATTTCGGATAGACCGTACCATATAGACTGGTCTTCAGCGACGCCCCGACGTCGTACGCATACGCGCGATATAACGTGGACGCATCGATCGCTGCCCTGTGAGATTGATCGGTTTGAAATATCTTGTACCAGTTCTCAGTGTAGGAGAAACTCGGATTGAAAATCAAGTAACTGAGTATCTTTGTGGGGAAACTGACACGCATGCTGTGATCAATGCGCGCATATTCCTTTCGGCTCCGGAAGCTAAGTGTATCCAAAGCGTAGGTAGTGTCCACCAGAATGGAGGTATCAGTAATCAGGGTGTCAAACAGCGTGTCCACAATCCAAATAGAGTCTCGAATGTGTCTTTCCGAGTAGTTGATCATATACGGACGGTAAGTCATAATCAACTCGTTATACCACCGTCGCTTTCGCTCTCCATCATCATTTGTACTGCCGCTCCCGAACGGATGGATTGCCGGCAGACTGATACTCATCTCAGGAAGTTTGTCGGTTCTTGATTCGGCATCAAGTTGGTCATCATGGGAAACTTTGCCTGAGATAGAAACCGAACGCCCGAATTTCTTGGTGAAATTCACCTGAGAACGGATAGTGCGATTGAGACGTTCTTTGAGGTCTGCCGAGTAATCGGTGTAAAAGGACGGGTCCGACTGAATGTGACCGGTAGCACTTATTCGGAATGACGGAGAGATTACATGATTGTGAGCAGCAGTCAAAGTCCAACGGGTTTTGTCAATTTCGCGCCCAAGAGTGTAGTCATAGATCGTCTCTTGCGCGTAGTTGCCCTTCAGAGAACCATCAAAACAGTAGCGCTTGTTATACGTAATTGCGCCAAATGCATTCAGTGTGTTCCTTACTTCATAGTAATCAAAACCCGCCCTGAGGTCCCAGTACTCGGATGCCGCCCAGTAGTATCCCACATTGCGAATGTAGCGCTCGCCCTTCTCAATGTTCCCAAGTGAAAATGGGAGAATCCCGGAGTGACGCCCCTTCTTGAGCGGAAACACGTAGTACGGTACCGCCAGGATGGGCATACGTCCGATATAAAGCACTACTGGTCTGGCCAGGAGTTTATTGCCTTCGATCAGTTTCAGATGATTGGAACGGAAATGGAAATGCGGCTCATCCAGATCACAGGTGCTAAAAATACAATCGTCAAGGTAATAGATATCGCGGCTTTGGCGGTGAACTTCATCACCATAGAAATAACCGGTCTCATACGCGGATTTGGACGTAACAATACGCCCCTTCTGCGTAGCAATTGAGTACCGCAAGTGATCACCGAGTATCCTCTCGGGACCGTCCTGAAGGACAACCGGTATTACATTTGGCTGTAGCTTTTCAGCAAACGAGTTATCCGTTGCCAAAGAGTCCTCGCTTACTGAAGCCGAGAACGCTTCGATAACCTGTTCCTTGGTGTCGAGTTCAATTAAGTGAGCTTCCAGGGAAACTGTCTTCGAGACTGTTTTGGCAGCACCTTTTAGAGTGATCAGTGAATCGCGCAGGCTATACACGATTTGTTGTGCATGGTAGTCAGTAGTATCCGTCACTGCCAGCACCGTGGAATCGACTTCTGTCTCGGTAGTGGACAGGAGCTGTCCTGCTGCTCCACCTGTCACGTCTACCTTATACAGTTCCTCGTTTTCGATCCAGAACTTGATAGTGTCACCGGAGACGTTGTTTTCTGTTTTTTCTGCGGCGCTGTCGGCGGCAGGAAAATACCAGGAGTAGGCTTGATCATAACATGTCACAAGCCTCAACAGGCCGTACTCAAATTCAAGCTTGATCCGCTCACCCGAAAGAATGGAACGGTCCAGTTTCGTGTCGGTGGAATCTCTCGGCTCGACGAATTCCCCGTGGGCCGAACCGATCACGTCTACTTCACTGAGCACGCCCTCATCAGTTCGAATGGAAATGAACTCACCTGATATCTCAGATTTCTTACGAAAGAGGATCGGATCGTTGAACAGGTCGAGCGTGTGTTGCTCAGGACGCATTACGGCACAACCCGAAGATGAATTCATGTCGTTTGAATTGATACGCACATCACCGGTTGCTTCAGCTACCGCCTTAACACCATCACGTTCAATGAAATCCGCGATCACCTCAATCATGTTGGCACTGTCAGGGTAGTTGAGGTACAGCGTCGGGCGCTCAAGCATATAGAAGTAGTCACGATCTCTGTCAAAGAAGGCGTGTCGGCCAACGGCCAGAATCGAATCCGGCCTGGACCAGAGCTCCACATAATCACCATGTGCGACACCTTGATTGGTCCGCACATTGTACAGGACGGTACTGTCTGCAGCAAGTTGGAAATCCTCACCGTCAACCATCACGCGGCCTTTCAGAATGATATCGCTACCCCAGGCATAGACAGCCGTGTCGCAGTAGATCGTGGCTGTCTTAGTTTCGAGCACTACGGAACCAAAGAGGAAAGTCGTGTCGGGAACACCGGCCACGCTCGAAAACTTGATCTCCATCTTATCATGGTGGTGAATGCTGAGGAACCTGTCCACGGGTACCTGCCCCACGACAGTTGATACCAGAATCACGATTGAAGCTGCCACAGCGAATGTGACTTTTCGCATCAAGCCTGCAAATATGGCAATATTTCTACGCCATATGGTTATCAAGTCGGCCAACTCCTTCCACCCTGACGGTTATGGAATCGCCTGATTTCATTGGAGCAATTCCCGCCGGCGTACCGGTCGAGATAAGATCTCCGGGAGAAAGTGTCATCACGGATGAGAGGTAGCTAACCAGATATGGGATATCGAAGATCATCTGCGAAGTCCGCCCTGATTGCTTTGTTTCGCCATTGTGAATGGCTTCGACCAGAATATCCCGATAGTCAAGTTCGGACACAATCCATGGACCGACCGGACAAAACGTATCAAACCCTTTGGCTCGCGACCACTGTCCATCTTTCTTCTGGAGATCCCGAGCAGTCACGTCGTTCACACAGGTGTATCCTAATATATACTCATCGGCTGACTCTTCCGGCACATTGTGAGCAGTTTTGCCTATCACAACCCCAAGTTCAGCCTCGTAGTCAACCCGTTGTGACTGTGCGGGATGGACTATGGCTTCGTTGGGGCCAATGATCGAAGATGGCGGCTTCAGAAAAATCAGGGGATATTCAGGTGCCTTGTCGGCCGATTGCGAGGCGGCTACATGAGCGTGATAGTTTAATCCTATGCAGGCGATTTTCGATGGCTGCACAGGCGCCACCAGGGTGATGTCTTCCAGTTCAATTGGCTCACCTGCCGGGTTCCCGTTAAGCCAAGGGGCATTGTCCAGTGGTATGACACGGTTGTTCTCCATCACACCATAGGCAGGCTGGGCCTTTTCACTGGTCCTGAATCTAACGAAGCACTTTGTCACAGTCCGGCTAATCCTCTGATATGGTTGGTGATTGAATCCAGATTGCCATCAGGATCATATCCTCCTTCCAATAAGGATACTATTCTGCCATCGCAGAGTTCCCCTGCGAGTTCCCGAAGAGCCCGTGTTATATCGTAAAAGCCCTGGCCGGTGAGCCTGAACCCGCCGAGCGGATCACGGTAGTGACCGTCGAATCCGGCAGAAACCAAGATCAGGTCCGGTTCAAACTTGCGCAGACGGGACGACATCTTTCCGTTAACAATGTGAGTAAGTTCCTTGTCCCCTGTTCCTGCCGGAAGAGGAAAATTCAGCGTAAAACCTTCACCCGCGTCTTGCCCGCACTCCTGTTCTGATCCGGTACCGGGGTAGAATGGATACTGATGAGTGGAGATATACAGTATGTCGTCGCGATCATAGAAAATGTGTTGTGTGCCGTTTCCGTGATGAATATCGAAATCCACTATAGCAACACGCTCAATCTTGTGATGATCCAGTGCGTATTGTGCGGCGACCGCGATATGATTCACCAGGCAAAACCCCATTCCGTGATCAACTTCGGTGTGGTGACCCGGAGGCCGTCCGAGTATAAATGAAGCTGCGGGACCATCGCCGAATGCAAGGTCTATTCCGTTTAATAGCGACCATGTGACTTTACAGGAAGCCCCAAACGAAGTCGAACTCAGGTAGGTGTCAGGATCCAGATACCCGATACCGGACTCGGAGAAGGTCGCCAGTCTCCTGATGTATTCAGGTTTGTGAACTCTATGGAGGAGTGTTTCGTCGTATGTTCCGGGCTTGATGGGCTGTGTCAACTCGGAGTATTTCGGTTTCTTAAGCTCATCCAGAACGAGCGCCAGTTTACCCGGTCTCTCAGGATGTTCCGGTGGGCTCGAATGATCCTTCTCGTTTGGGACAATAGCCAGTCCGATCTGCTTCATACGACTGAATTAACCAGCGAACAGAGGAATGGTCAACCAATTATCACAGCTTCTTCAGTTTCCACCTCCCGCGCCAGAACCAGAGAGCCAAAAGAACCGATTTTAGCACACTTGTAATCGTGAGCGTCCACCAGATGCCATTGATCCCCCAGCCGAGCTCGAATGCCAGGTAATATGCCAAAGGAACCCGGGCCAGGGAACCGGGTACCAGAATCGTCATAGGCGGTATTGTGTTCCCGGCACCGGAGAACGCGCCCTCAAGGATTATCTCAATGGCCATAGCCGTCTGCGAAAGTCCGAGGATAATCAGGTAATCGACAGCGATGGCTTTGACCGCAGGGTCGTCTGTAAAAACTGATGCCAACAAACCCGGCGCACCGATGAAGATTGCCGAGAGAACCAGCGTTACGCCGATTCCCAGACCGGTCGAACCCCAGGCACACTTGGCAGCACGACCCGGATTGCCGGCGCCCAGATTCTGCCCAACCATTGTCGAGGCAGCTATCGAGATACCGTAGCACGTCAGGTAAGAGATAGACTCCATGCGATTGCCTATCCCCATTGCCGCACCGGCGGCTTCTCCAAACTCGTGCACATACTTGATGAGAAACCAGTAGACTACGACAAACACGAGCTGTTGACTTGCAATCGGCAACCCGATTCGGGCGATTTTCAGCATGCTTGCTAACTGCGGTAATGATCCCCACAGACGCCCGACATGGTACCCGAGTTTCCCCTTGAGCAGATAACGTGAAATAACTACAACACCATACAGGTGTGCCAGCGCCGTAGCCACCGCGGCCCCCGGAACACCCATCGCTGGAATAGGGCCAACACCGAAGATGAGCACCGGGTCCAGCACAAGGTTGATGCAAACTACAGTGATGCCTACTTTTGTAGGTGTTTTTGTGTCTCCGGAGGCCCGGAATACAGCGTACACCGTCTCTATGAGGAAAAGAAGAATGCTGACAACAAAAAATATGCGCAGATAGGGTATCGCTTGAGCCTGTGTTGGTTCCCCTGCCTCCATGAAATCCATGGAAGCGGGAGTGAGCATATAGCCCGCTGCTGTGAATACTGCGCCGATTATCAACGAAAGATACAAGGCCTGCTTGATGTAGTGGATGGCACGATCTGGATCACCGGCGCCGATGTAGCGAGAGACCAGGGCCGTGACGCCAATACTGATAACTGACACCGCAGAATAGACAGTCCAGATAATTACCATTGAACTGGCAACTGCGTCCTGTGCCGCAGATCCAAGTTTGCCGACCCAGTAGAAATCGGTGATGTTGAGGGTGACTTCCATGAGCATACCAAGCGTCACCGGCAGCGCGAGAGCAACTATAGTACGGATTATCGGACCTGAAGTAACAATCTGACTATTCGCTGTGTGCTGGGACTCAGGTGCGGTCACTGTAGATTCTCAGAGTCAAAAGTTCCATCGGAGATGATCTTCGGTCTACAGTAGTACAAGGTCAGTATCGTAACAAGATAAATCAGGGGTTCTATTGCAAGTTGTGACAGCGGCATTGCCACACATCTCTGCCTGGCAGTCGCGCAAATCAGTGGAAGCGAGGATTTGCGCTCAGGCTGTAATCAGTGAACCAGGTAATCGAACGACAGCGGCTCACCCGTGGTTCTCTCAAGAAGATTCCGCCAGTGATAGCGGCTGCCAAACCGGAAATAGTTCTGCACGAGGAACGACCGTACTTCCTTATTGCCAACTACGCCTGAGTAGTTATCAAACAGGTATGCATACGTCTGAGCCGTAGCTGTGCGGGACAATAATTGAGCACACCGACCAAGCGGCATGGTTACATATTCAACCTGAGTCGCCCAGGGAGCCAGATCGTCATGACGTGGAAGCATGGTATATCGCGTAAAGAGATCCCAGTACAGCGAGTTCAGATCGCGGTTCGGGTTCTTGTAGGCCTCATACTCGAAAGTAACGTCTACAAGGCAGAGTCTTAGTTTCAGCATCTCATCGGCCTCTTCCGCCTCTCCAAACCGGGCGATTAATTCTGCGGGAAGAGCGGCGTATTTGCTGAGCCAGTCCGGCTGCAGACACTGCCGTTCAAAGAACAAGCCGGTTGCATTCGACCAGACGGGATCGTCTACGTTCGAGAACCAGTGAGAATCCTGACGAACCTCAACGTGTAACAGCGCCAGACCTACCGCATGAAGAAGCCGACGCATACTCTGCAAACCATCGGTCAGATTGACTGCTAATCTGATATCGTGTGGTGCCCGCACCACAATGGTCTGCGCCATATGCGAAATAGAACTGTCCGACACAACATTCAGATAGAGTGGTAGCTGCTCAAGCCGAAACCCGATATCTGCGAGACTTCGCCTGGCGAAATACAACTGCGAGTCAACCGGAAAGAACCTGTCGACCTCGCGGAGAGTCTTCTCATAGGGCTGCCACCAGTCCCAAAGTTCAAGAGCCTCTGATCTACCGTTATTTCTGCGTCTGTCGAACATTCTTTCATAGACTGGACTGGTCAACGAATCGATTATATCAACCAGTTGGAGATAGTCCTGCTCGTTACCGCAAGACAACGAAGACATCAGTGAATAGTAGTCCCGATATCCCAGCCGACTGGCAGCCTGATTGCGCATTCGGAAAAGCCTGCTGAACTGGCTGACGGACGAACCGTCAACAGAAAACAGCGCTCGATAGGCCAGTTCACGTTGAGTTCGGCTGTTATCGTGGATCATCGCGGAGTTTACAGAATCAATAGATTGTCGGGTGCCGTCAATAAGGCACCAATCCTGAGAACATGCGACCAAGAGCGAATCACGAAGTTGCTTAATTCCCCGCGTGTCGTCAATAGAGGATACCGCCACTTTTGGGAGCATCAACTCAATACGGCGTTTGCTGATTTGCTCGTCTGCAGAACGATGTGCCCGACGAAGAGCGTTAAGAAGATGCTCATCCGAAAGGAGCGACCAGCGAGCCTCTCGAAAGAACTTCAGCGAGTCCGATATTCCGGTCGTGAGGTAGTCCCACTGCTCCTGAGCCAAGCGGTAATCAGTCCACCTGAGTTTGGCTTCCAATGAATCAAGGGCGGTATGAATATCAGTTATTCCTGACGAGGTGTTTTCCTGCTTGCATGAAGTCGCACCCATCAGGACTAACCCCACCAGCAGAGTTGCTGTTATAATACGCACTGCTTCAGTCCTTCCGTTCACGTATGAAATAGTCCAGTGCCATCCGGTAGCTGTCCTCGCCAAAGCCAGAGATTTGACCGACACAAACAGGGGCAATCACCGAGTGATGGCGGAACTCCTCACGGGCATACACGTTAGTGATATGGACTTCGATAGTCGGCACACCGACCGCTGCGACGGCATCACGTATGGCATAGCTGTAATGAGTAAATGCTCCGGCATTGATAATCAGGCCATCGGAGTCCGGTGCTTCCCTATGAATGAAATCAATGATCTCGCCTTCGTGATTGGATTGAAACGAGAGGATCTTCGCCCCCGCCTTTTCGGCCTGCTCTTTCAGCCGGGCAATAATTCCGTCCAGAGTAACCGAGCCGTATTTCTCAGGTTCACGAGTCCCGAGAAGATTGAGATTGGGCCCATTAACAACGAGTATCTTAGGCATCCGTGCCTCCCAGAACATGATAGTCATCCAGCATGCTTTCGAGTGCGGAGCGTACCGTCCGAGTGTCAACGCCGTCACATATCACCGGACATCCGATTCTCTCGAGTAAAACGAACCGCTGCCCCGCAGATGATCGCTTTTTATCAAGAGCCATTGCTTTCAGCACTGCCTTGCAGTCGATCTTGCGACATGGCACTCGTCGCATCATTCTGTCAGTAAGTTCGCGGTACGACGCCAATCCCTTCGACGAGTATCCAAGCGACTCGCCAAGTCTGAGAGCAGTACCAATAC
>QNAF01000066.1 GCA_003641405.1 Candidatus Zixiibacteriota bacterium
ATCCTCATCTGAACTGTCAGGCTTATTCACCCGGTTAGCATTGATGTCGGCAAGGATCGCCGTCGCGTCTACATGAAGTACCTTACCCTCGATCAAACCACTCGCCTGACACTGTGCTATACTACGTTTGAATAGCTTGTCAAATACCTCATGCCATCACTAAGGCACTTCGATGGATCGCCTGGAGAGCAGCGTCACTGGGTAAGCCCTGGGTTGCCAACCTAAGTGGGGGGCTTAGCACTTATGGAGCCAAGGACGGCTCCTCCGAACTAGATCAAGATATCGATCTCTTTCTGCGCCTCGGGGACACTGCTCGATATGGTCGAGGTCGCGTGTTTGTGGCGTCTGCCGGAAATCATGGAACGGTTCTGACTAACCCGAATCATACTGAAAACAGTAAGATACACTCCTCTGGAGCGGGAACCGATTCCATCGAGCTCCTCTTAACGAACTACCCTGATAGCATCCATCCCAACACTGTTAACTGGCAAGACAGCACGGATTTCGTATGCTTCTATATTGTATATGACAAGGCAGACTCATATGAGATCACGTTGGCAGGCCCAACATTCAGTTCGTCCAATCCTGTTTGCCCGAATTGGTGGTGGGAGTATGGTCCCTATCCACTGGGAACCCACACAGGAGGAATGCCCGGTGGAGGCTCACTCTTCACAGTCCCTGATTGCACCGATGGTGTGGTTAGAATTGCTCACGAGGTTTGGGGACCTCCCCTGGTCGATCCATTGGCTATTGGTCGGCACCCGAATCACAACGTGATAATGGTCTACATACAGGATGCTGTACACAACAACAGGTTCTGGCACCTACATGAAGGTGTTTGGCAGGTAAGGATGGACTTGTTGAGTGGTCCAGGGTTGCGATGGGATGCCTATATTATTGATAGAGGCCCGCGCGATTTCATCGATGCTTACCCCAAGGCATTCACAGACGCGTCCTTTGACAATAGCAATCTGCTGATAGAGCCCAGCACTGCACACGATGCCATTTGTGTTGGTTCCTATGACACCAAGGGCTCTTGGTCATGCGTCCTAGCTGGCACTTGTAGTGATCTTGGCGTATCAATCGGCGCTACTTCGTGCTTCTCTTCTCCTGGTCCAACGATGGACGGAAGGTTGAAGCCCGAGTTGCTCGCACCTGGAGCTTGGATCACGTGCTCACACAATCAGTCGTGGACGCCGCCATCCGACACTTCGCTCCATCCGGACCAGGTACACATGTCATCCCGGGGTACGAGCTTCTCGGCTCCGCACGTCACAGGAACTGCTGCTCTGATGCTACAGAAGAACTCCAAACTGTCATACACTGATGTCAGAGACCTATTGGTCAATAACAGTAGCGGTGGCAAGCTGGATGCATTGGCTGCCGTTCAGGCTACGCCTCATGGATGTGTAGGTAAGGTGGGCAATATCGACTGTGACCCTCGTCAAGAACTGAATCTCGCGGACGTAATGTGCATGGCTGAGCACATGTTCGTAAGTCCTACGAGTGCGTTCTGCTCTCTTGAGGAAGCCGACATTGACGGATCAGGTCAGCCGAACCCGACCTCTATGGATGTTGACGGTGCTGATTTGACTTTGGCCATTGAGTATATTCTGATCAACCCGGGCTCCGGTCCACCAGACTGCCCTTAGTATTTGACTGACCGACAATAGACTATTATCTTTGTTCTGTAAGCTGTGGAAAGGATGGTATTGAGGCAATGAAGAAGATCGCGATTATATTGGTGCTGGCGATGATGACCTTGGTCACAACAACACACGCTGTGTTTGAGCAAGATGCTTGCGACAGTCTGGCTGCAGATACACTAAAGATGGTGTTCTCGGTACAGCCAGATGCTGCCGCCAGCCAAATGCAGGTGCAGTTGGATATGTACGTTTTTAACGACGGCAATAATCTCATGGCGTTTGGAGGTGGCTACGCTTGGGACAATCCCAATTTATACTTGGACAGCGCGGTGATACAGCCGTTGCCTGATAGTGTGTTTGACCTTGTCCGAATCCTATACTACTGGAATGATAGAGACAGTTCGAACTCTCACCAAAAGCTCCAATTCACCGGACTTCGCAAGGTGGACAATCTCTTGCCACCCTCCTCTCAAGAGAGACTTTGGTGTTCCTGGTATTTCACTCTAACAGATTGGAGTGTAGGCGATTCCATTATTATTGATACTATCACGACAACTTCGGGCAATGACGGTCATTTGGTATCAGGATACGATTATGCCTCTCTTTGCTTGTACAGGCCGTATTGGGCTGGACCAGCTGTTTGCTATGATGCCTCGGTATCTTCATCCTGCTGTGTCGGTGCCACCGGCAATGTTGATTGCAGTGAATCAGAGATTGCCGATGGTAGTGACCTGAGTGTGCTCATTAACCACCTCTTCGTTACCTTTGAGGAGCTCTGTTGTGAGCCCGAGGCTGATATGATCTCTCCGGACGGACTAATCGATGGCGGGGATCTGTCGGCATTGATCGACCACTTGTTCATTCATCCTGAAATCCCCTTGCGGGATTGCCTGTAGGTAAGTTAGGACACTAAAGGAGATGGTCGGAGTCGGGAGGATTCCGACCATCCTGATTGCTCCCCTGCACGGACCAGACAACCCGCCACCGGGAGACTGATTGCATTCGCGCTGGACTGAACCTATATTGACACTTTCGGGAGTATGAGTTGATAGACAGGCTGAACAGATTCTTCGATTTCACAACCGTCCAGTTGCGGTTCGTTGTTTTCCTGTGTGGAACGGCACTGGTCATTGGCGTCTATCTGTTCATTCGGTCGTACGCTGCCCCGACCTCTACCGCAATAGCGTTGCCGGTCTTTCTCGGTGACGCCGACCAAAAAGTAACAGGATTGTTCGTGCTCGATCCAAATACCTCACCTGCGGATTCCCTCGAATTGCTGCCGGGAATTGGCAGAGTGCTGTCCGACCGTATTGTCGAGTATCGGCAGCATACACGTTTTGAAACCGAGATTGACATCACCGCCGTCAATGGAATCGGTCCCAAGTCGTTTGAGAAAATCCGTCCATACCTGAAGGTTCGTGGTCAATGAGTGACTTCAAGGTCGGCGTTGATTTCCACTCAGGTTCGTTCCGGGGCGCGAGAGTAGCGAACGAGTCCGGGCGACTTGAGATCGGGGAACTGTTCACGCTCGATAGCCCTCAGGATGTCAATGACGAGCGAGTTCCGGAAGACAGCAGTGTGTGGTCCGTTCCTGATGACGAAGTACAGATCAAACGGCTCTACATTCCGCAGTCAGGGAACGGGTCAGTGGAGGATCGTGTCCGGTTCGAGTTGGCTCAATCAATCCTGGAAGACGAGCAAGAGTTCGCGTTTGATTTCCATTCTACGGGGGAATCGGACAGGTACCTTGGTTTCATATTCAGACGTAACAGACTGCGTTCCTTGTTTGAGACTTTCGGCCGGACATTGCCGGATAGCGATAATCCAATCCCGTTTCGGGTCCGTTCGCTGGCTCTTGGGTTGGGCTATCTCAGCTTCTGTGAGAAAGAAGACGGTGAACTCATCTGTCTCGTTGATCTGACGGATACGGCCGCGTCGCTCTGCTTTGTTCACAATCGCAGTGTTGCCGACCTGGCGTGGATGCCCCTGAATAGCAGCGACATCTCATCGACAGAGGTCAGAAATCGGCTGGCGATTGACCTGAAAACAGTTGTCAATTTCAGGCTGTCGGCTTTGATGGATCAGGGGATTCACGTACCCCTGGCAAGTTTGATTGTCACCGGTGAAGCAGTAGACGAACAGCTCAGACATGCGCTTCAGGCGTATTTTGCGGTCGGGGTGAGTGCGCCGCGTGTTCATGCCGGTTACCTTGCGGAGTCGGCCAGGGAAGATCCGGGGACGCTGGAGCGATACGTTGTCGCACTTGGCCTGACAGTCAATTAGCTTGCAATAGGGGGTGCTTGGGGCTATTCTTGCTCTGCGTGCACAGTGTGCAATAAGTGGAGTGCTTATAGATGACTAATTCTTCCAGAGTTACCCGACGAGCGGTTTATCCGGGTTCATTTGACCCCGTTACCAACGGTCACACGTCTCTCATCGAGAGAGCCTGCGGTCTTGTCGATGAGCTGATTGTGGCAGTGGCCCGGAGCGACAGCAAGACGCCCATGTTCTCGTTTGAAGAGCGAATCGACCTGATGGAGAGAACAGTCTCGACGCTTGACGTGAAAGACCAGATCAAAGTCGTCGGTTTTGATGGATTGCTGGCTAAGTTCGCTATAGAGCAGAAGGCTAATGCCATCATCCGGGGACTGCGCGCAGTGTCGGATTTTGAGTACGAATTCCAGATGGCATTAATGAACCGCAAGCTGGCTCGCGAGGTCGAAACAGTTTTCCTGATGCCAGCTTTGTCGTGGGTATATCTGTCATCATCAATAGTCAGAGACGTGGCTACGCATGGCGGTGATATTTCCGGCCTGGTTCCGCCGCAGGTCGCTGCGGCAATAAAGCAGAAACTTCAGTCCAACAAATAGGCGGTATTACCGCACAGAGGGATATTCCTGTAATCATATGAGCGAAAAAAAGAAACAACAGAAGTCTGCCGATCCGAACCCTGACGAGATAACCATACCGCTGTCGGATCTGATCAAGACACGACGTGACAAGATCGGCCAACTAAAAGAGCTGGGTGTAGAGCCGTACCCGTATCGCTATGAGTGGACCCACCACATATCCGATACCCTGGCTGAGTTCGACAGCCTTGCGGAGTCGGAGACAATTGTACGGATCACCGGACGCATCATGCTCAAGCGGAAAATGGGCAAGGTCTTCTTCGCCGATCTTCGCGACTCAACCGAACGTCTTCAGATCTATGTCCGCAAGAATGATGTCGGCGAGGATGCGTTTAAGGTGTTCAACCTGCTCGACCTTGGAGATATTGTCGGTTGCGAGGGCACCCTGTTCGTTACCCGCACCGGCGAACGAACGCTGAAAGTGGCATCGTGTGAACTTCTCACCAAAGCGTTGCATCCGCTGCCCGACAAGCACAGCGGTCTGACCGACAAAGAGACGCGCTACCGTAGACGGTACGCCGATCTGATCGTCAACCCGGAAGTGCGCGATGCGTTCACGCAACGCACCAGGATCATCCAGAGTATGCGTGAATTTCTAAACGGCGATGGTTTTCTCGAAGTGGAAACGCCGATTCTTCAGCCGCTCTACGGCGGCGGCCATGCCAAGCCGTTCAAGACACATCACGAGAAGTTAGACGTACCGATGTACCTTCGTATCGCCGACGAACTCTATCTCAAACGCCTGATTGTCGGCGGCTACGACAAGGTGTGGGAGTACTGCAAGGATTTCCGCAATGAAGGTATGGACAGGCTGCACAACCCGGAATTCTCGATGATCGAAGTATACTGGGCATACGCAGATTATCGCGATATGGCCAAGCTGGTCGAAAAGCTTCTGCGGCACACGGTCAAAGAACTGACCGGAGGCTATAAGGTCACGTTTGAGGATCATGAAATAGATTTTGAGCCGGAGTTCAGATGGGTCTCGATGATAGACTCCATCACTGAACAGACCGATGTTGATTTCACTGAGTTTGACTTTGAGCAGGCGAAGACCGAAGCGAAGAAGCTCGGCGTCGAGGGTGACAAGCTGTTCAATCGCGGCAAAGTGATCGAGGCTGTCTGGGAAGCCAAAGTTGAGCCGACATTGATTCAGCCGACTTTCGTGTGTGATTTCCCGGTCGAGATATCACCGCTGGCCAAGAAGCACCGCGATGATCCACGATTGGCAGAGCGGTTCGAGTTGTTTATCGCCGCGCAGGAGATGGGCAACGCTTTTAGTGAACTCAACGACCCCATGGACCAGCTTGAGCGGTTCCTTCAGCAGGGCAAAGCCCTCGCGGCGGGTGACGACGAAGCCCAGCCCTTAGACGATGATTACATCACGGCACTCTCGTATGGTATGCCACCGACGGCGGGCTTGGGCATGGGGATCGACCGACTGATCATGCTTCTGACCAACCAGCACAGTATACATGATGTGATTTTCTTCCCGCAGATGAAAGATCTCAAAGAGGGCTCAGTGCCGGTCTCGAAGATACTGGCGCAGTTGAGGGAGGAAGAAGATGGAGGATAGCACTATGTCGCATATCTCGCGACTCGAGAGAGTGCAGGCATGCTTGCTTGTGGCTTCCTGCTTGGCGCTCGCCCTTTTGTCCGGTTGTTCAAAAACAACCTTGGTCAGTGTTGCCGACGAATCGATGGGGGCACCGCAGTACAGACGGATTCTCGTATCTGCACCTTACGACGACCTGGAGGAGAAGGAACTATTGGAAACACTTGCTGCGAAGGCTCTTAGGAACACGAAGACGACAGTCTACAAGGCAATTGACATACTACCTCCTTTGAGAGAGTACACGGCTGATGAGATCGCAAATGCTATCAAGGTTGCCAGGATTGAGGCCATGCTAGTTGTGGCACTTAATGACTTCTGGACGAATATGTATAAGCTCCCAGATAAACACGTGACCAAGTATGATATCAAGTCCGATGCGTCATTGGTCAGTAACATGCTGGGCGTCAAGACTACTGGAACAGCGACGACAACAGTAATTCCCGGGATGACCTTGAAACAGCACAATTCGAAGTTTGATGCTCGCCTCTTCGCCCTAACCAAGGCGGACACCTTGCGGTTGATCTGGCGTGTGAACTCCACGACATCTGGTTCATTCTTGACTTCAAGCACGGGAGTACTTGAGTCTGCGCTTAAGGAAATTGCACAAAAGGCTATGAAGGATGGTGTTGTAGCTAGTGATAGACAAGACGACATATCGTATGAAGAAATATGGCGCGAAGATAGATAGAGTAGATACCACTTGCGTCACAACCGTGAGATGATAGGGCATCTTATCATCAAAAAAGCGACATTTTTTGCTGCTGAATTCGAAAGGAAGCTCGCCCGTTGGTTGTGAAATAAAGTGTGCAAGCAATAGAGGATATGACTACTGCGAACTTCTGCCCGTTTGCGACGTATATCATTTCATCTGACTTTCTGAACAGGGAGAGATGACAATGTCTGAAATCAAGGTCGTTCCAGAAGAGGAATACGAGGAGTTCATTCGTATCGGCGCCGAGGCCTACCCCGGCATGGAGGTCAGGACTCAAGCCGACCGTGAGAAGCAACTCGAGCGCTTCTCCACCATGCGGCGCGACGAACGCTGGACGCCGTACGGAGTGTATCGCGACGGCAAAATGGTAGGCATATTCCGGAACTTTGATTTCACCCTCAATGTCCGTGGAAATCTCATTCCAGCAGGGGGCCTTGGGTACGTAGCTGTGGACCTGATGCACAAGCGCGAGCACGTGGCCAAAGATATTGTAGAGTTCTTTGTGTCGCATTACGACTCACAGGGCGCCGCGATGACAACCCTCTGGCCGTTCCGGGTGGATTTCTACCGTAAGATGGGTTATGGGCTGGGTGGCAAAACATTCCAATACCGGGTCAAACCGGAGTGGCTGCCGCGCGGCAAGACCAAAGAACATATCAGGTTTCTGACAGGGAAAGACATCCCGGCCATAGACGAATGTTACAATCGTATGTTAGAGAAACGCACTGGTATGATTCGTCATGGCGAGGGATACTGGGAGAACATCTTTGAGTTCAGCGAGAAACTGAGATTTGTCGGCTGCGAGATTGACGGACGTTTGGAGGGGTATCTCGTTTACAGTTTCAAGAAGCCGGAGCATCCGACAAGCTTTATGGACAACGATCTGATCGTCAGCGAGTTCTTTTATCACACTCCTGAAGCGTTATCCGAACTCTTGACATTCCTGCATACCCAGCACGACCAGATCGACCGGGTGGTGCTTCACACATCGGAAGAAGAGTTCTACTTTCTGCTTCATAACCCCGCACGTGATTCCGGAACCAGTATGCCCCCAATATATCACGAGTCACACCTCGCCGGGGTAGGGGTTATGTACCGTGTTCAGAACACGCGGCTTCTGTTTGAGCAGTTGTCCGGCCCGGTATTCGGCGACGTTACGCTGAAACTCAAGATCACTCTGCACGATAGTTTCTTCCCCAAGAATAACGGCTCGATAGTTGTGCACTTTGAGGGAGGAAAAGCTACTTTGGCGGACTCAGAAGGCTCCGACGTTGAGATCAGCATGGATGTAGCGGAGTTCTCTTCGATGATCATGGGAGCTGTCGGGTTCAGGAAACTGCACGCATACGGTCTGGCACGGATATCCGACATTTCGCGATTGGATGACGTTGACAAACTGTTTGCATGCGCCGAAAAACCAATCTGTGTGACACCGTTCTGATCGTACCCTGAAAGAGAGTGGATAGATTCCTGTAGGTCAGGACCAACCACTCCGAGAGTGCTTGCGATCCTGACATTCGCGCGAAGCGCGAGACAACGAAGTCCAGCAGTGTCAGGTTGACAAGCAACCTGACCTACTATTGCTGCCAAGTGTCCCTGCTTGGCAGTCTGGGGAATCTGAAGGAGCGTCAGGCAGAGACACCTGACGCCACCGCATGCGAACGGTTTCTCAGCAAGCGAAAGAGGGGTTGACTACTCGGATAGACCAGCGGTATCGCTGATATTGACCGTGCCGGAGCCTTCACCGGTACGGATTATCGATAAATCCCGGTCGGTCACCATACCCCAGCCGTCCCATGATGTTCCGGTGGAAGTCGTAAATCTCACGAAGGCATCGGTTTTGACAGGGAAACTGTCGCCGGGGATCGGGTTCCAAACAAGAGAATCTGTTTGGATTCGGAGATTGTCGGATTCCCTGATAGCCACCACGTGATCATATATCGTGAGGTGTTGACCGTTCTCAAGCGTGATAATAGAGTCGCCGATCAGTTTGGAGCTGGCGTGGCGGGCGCTGTCATAAGTGAGCAGCACAACATTACTAAACACCGTAATCTGGCCCTTGGTCTCGCGTGAGATGCCGGAGTCTCCTACAAGATTAGAAGTAATCTGCCCTGCGCTGTCAAAGAAATCTACGTCGAGATTGTAAGCCATTGTTGAATCGGAAGCTCCGAATTCCTTGATGGAATCCGCGCGAATCTCCGTGGTCACCAGACCATGCTCGTAGTGGTAGATGATGGCACCGCGAAGTTCCGTATCCGGTTTGCTGGCGCTGTCGGCTGCAGTCGGCGGACGATCCTGCGGAGACCTCTGATCGGTACAACTGGACAACATGAACAGCAGAACCAAAACTGTGAGTATTCTTACAAGCATTCTCATACACAAAATCTTACACCCGAACCGGCGTGCAAGATGCGGGATTATTCCCTCTTGTCAAGCGAATATGGTCATCAGACTCGTTTGCCTGGAATAGTTCGTTCTGTATGCCAGCGATTATGCAGCCAAATCCATTGATCCTTGTGCTCGTGGATGATCTCTTCGAGAGCTTTGGTGCAGGCCAGGGTGGTATTGTAAACGTCGGTGTCAAAATCACCGCTCGGCTCGATTTCGACCGGAGGTCGGACAATCACGTGGTATCTGTTGTCTTCTGTTCTCAAACAGGCCGCCGGAATGAATGTCGCTCCTGTTTTGAGTCCCAGAATCGTCTGGCCGATCGGTGTGTTGGACCAGCGACCAAACGCCGGTATGAATTCGCTGCGCACGCGATGAGAGTCCGTATCTATCAAAACGCCAAGCACGTTGCCTTGGCGAATCCAGGAGATAATCTTCTTGGGCGAGTCAGTCGTGGAAAAACAGGTCAGTCCAACAGCTTTGCGATTCTCGATCAGGAGACGACCCAACCGTTCGTCATACATCTCCCTTCCGATAACGCCGCAGTTGTATCCCTGGCTCTGAATGAAAGCCGCCATTAGTTCAAAATTGCCTATATGGCCGGTGACGCCGATGATTCCCTTTCCGCGCTTGTTAGCGGTTTCAAAGTGCTCCATGCCTTCGGCAGTAATCAGTGGTTTTATATTGTGTTCGAAATGCTTCCTGAAACGGATGACATCGGCCAGGTTCCGCCCGGTGTTCACACAGAACGTCTGCCCGATTTTCTCTTTCTGCCGTAATGAAAGAGTGTCGCCGTAGGCGAGAGTAAGATGACGCACCATTCGGTGTCGTTCACGACCGAAAAGCCGCCAGAGGACAAGCCCTATCCAACTGCCCAGACAAATGGCAACCCGCCGGGGGATGGCGTTGAAAAGAACGAGCAGTCCGGAAACAAATGCGTAAGTCACGCTTCGCTTGATCTTCTTACTCAATCTCATGTGACTTGCCGGAAAACGTCAGTGAAAGTTGTCGCGTTTACACCAGCTTCGACTTTAGAATATCATGCAGGGGAATCACACCCGCCAGCCGGTCATTCTCGTCAACCGTGGGCAATTGCGTGATCTTGTTTTTTTCCATTAGCGCCAGGGCAGCCTCAAGTAACGCATCCTGGCGAATCGCTCTCGGGTTCTTGAGCATCACATCGCGTGCCTTCATGCCAAAGATTTCCCGGTCGGGCGAGGTCTCAATGAGCCGGCGAAGGTCACCATCGCAGAAGATTCCTGCAATCTTGCCTTCGCTATCTTTACTTATCACACAGCCCAGTCGTTTACTGCTCATCTCGACCATCATTTCTGAGAG
>QNAF01000067.1 GCA_003641405.1 Candidatus Zixiibacteriota bacterium
ATATAAGCCGATACGTCGCCGGCCTGGGTTTCGATCACAGGAAGTGCCGTCAGTGAACCGCCACCAAGATCATCAGAAAGCTTGGCCGCACGTTCCAAAAGACGGGAGTGACAGTAGAAAATATCACCGGGGTAAGCTTCACGTCCCGGCGGACGACGCAGAAGCAGTGATAACTGACGATAAGCCTGGGCTTGTTTGGAGAGATCATCATAAATGCACAACACGTGTTTACCATTGTACATGAATTCTTCACCCATCGCACAGCCCGCATAGGGAGCAATATACTGCAATGGTGCCGGGTCAACGGCGCTGGCGGTAACTACTATCGTATACTCCATGGCACCGTGACGGCGCAACGATTCCACGACCTGGGCTACCGTCGACTGCTTCTGACCAATGGCAACATAGACACAGATAACACCAGTGCCTTTCTGATTGATAATCGTGTCCAGCACCAGGGCAGTTTTACCTGTCTGACGGTCACCAATAATAAGTTCGCGCTGGCCACGACCGATCGGAATCATCGAATCAATCGCCTTCAAACCGGTCTGGAGCGGTTCCTTCACCGGCTGACGTTCCACAACGTTCGGGGCAATACCTTCGATAATACGTGTCTTGTCGGTTGCAATAGGTCCCTTGCCGTCGATCGGCTGACCAAGCGGGTTAACCACTCTGCCTATGAGAGCATCGCCAACCGGAACTGAGGCCACGTTGCCTGTCCGCTTGACGGTGTCGCCCTCATGCACGAGACTTGACTCGCCAAAAATTGCCGCGCCAACATTATCTTCCTCAAGATTGAGCACCATCCCAATCACATCATTGGGGAACTGAATCAGCTCGGACATCTGTGCGTCCTGCAGTCCCCAGATCCGAGCGATACCGTCACCAACCTGCAGGACAGTACCTACTGACTCGGTCTCGAGCTTGGTATCAAACTTCTCAAGCTCTTTTTTTATGACTGATGATACTTCTTCCGGATTGAGTCCCATCACTCAACTCCTATATAGCTACACATCACGTTTTTCAAAGTCATTGTCTCTCGTGTTTCATATGTAGAGCAGAACCCCTTGCGGTTCTGCTGGTAGCGGCAGGAGCACAGGGCTCCTGCCCTACAACTCTGTAAGCCGCTGTTATCTCAAAGCCCACTAATGGACTTTTATTCTCTGAAGCCTCTCCTCGATTTGGCCCAAACCATACCTGACGGAGCCATCAATGATCTCGTCTGCCGTTACCACTATCATGCCGCCGATTATGCCGGGATCGACCTTTTTCTCCAACTCGATCTTCCTGCCAGTTTTCGCAGCAAGCGTTGACACCAGGTTTGCTTCCTCTTCCGAAGCCAACGCAATTGCAGTGATAACTGTCACCCGGTTTATTCCTTTGTCAAACTCTACCAGGCGATTAAACTCATCGATCACTTCGACAAGATACATGGCCCGACGTTTGCGCACGAGCACTGCCAAGAACTCCACAAAAAGTCGTTCCATACGCTCACCGAAGACCGTACGCAACAACTCAAGTTTCTGTTCTTCCTCAATCTTTGGCAGACTGAGAAATTTCAGCAGCGACGCATCTTTATCGAGAGCTAACTTGAGACCACTGAACTGCTCATAAGCCTCGTCAACCAGACCACGTTCGCGGGTTGACGCAAACAGAGCCGTCGCATACTTCTTGGCGACTTCCTGAACAATCATTCAGTCTACGCCCTCTCCAACTCGTCGATGTACCGCCCGATAAGATCACGGTGCTTGGCGTCATCCATTTTTTCCGCCACCACTTTCTCGGCTGCGGTCATGGTAATGGAAATCATTTCGTCACGAAGCTGCACTTTGGCCTTGGCCACATCACGCTGCAAGTCGGCTTTTGCCTTCTCGTGCATCGCCCTGATTTCGTTCATGGCTTCGTTCTTGATATCCGCTGCCATCTGTTTGCCTTCTTTAACGGCCTCTACCATTTTTGCCCGCCGTTCGCCTTCGATCTCTTTCATCCGAGCTTCGTACTCGGCAGTAACCTGAGCTACCTCAGCCTTCTGTTTATCGATCTCATCGAACTCACCGGCAATCTTCTCGCGCCGTTCTTCCAGCAAACCCAGGAGCGGACCCCATGCAAAACGCTTGAGAACCCAGACAAAAATCAGGAATCCCAGTGCATGCGTTAGTATCTGTTGTAATTCAAAATCCATAGCAATATCTGGTTATGGGTGTGAGTAGCGCCTCTCGGTCATTCAACCGAGCAACTTGATCAGCCGCCAATCTTGCCGCTAGCCAGAATGTATACAATAAACACGTAAATGGTGAGCGCCTCAATAAACGCCGCACCGATGATCATTGCAGTCTGGATTTTGCCGGCAGCTTCCGGCTGACGCCCCATAGCTTCCATTGCCGAACCAACCGCGCGTCCAATGCCCAAACCGGAGCCAATAGCCGCGAGTCCAACAGCGAGCGGAGCCGCCAGTGCCAACATTGCCTGATAATCCATCACGTCCTCCTAAAGAACCTCTAACCTATTGTACTATCTCTATTCTCTATCGCTTTCTGCCTAATGCGCATGCTCCTCATGGGGCAGCATCAGCAGTATATATATTGACGACAACAACGTAAACACCAGTGCCTGGATGGTCGATAGCAACAAGCCCAGAAAGTAGAATGGCAACTGTAGTGGCACACCGACCGGCGAGAATGCCAGTATCGCAACTCCCAGACCAACAAACACGGCCACCAAGGTGTCTTCACCTGTAATATTTCCAAAAAGTCGTAATGCCAACGAGAACGGCTTGGCCAATTCCCCAATGACGTGAAGCGGGAATAAAAGTGGCACCATGCACCAGCTAATCACATCCTCCGGACTTCCAGCCATGTGGTGCAGATATCCACCAATACCCAATCGCGATATTCCTGTCCACTGAGCATAGAAGAATGTAATGAGCGCCAGCGAAGCCGTGATATTGAGACTTGTCGACGGCGAGTGCCCTAATGGCACCATACCTATCCAGTTCATCAAGAGAATGTAGAAGAACAGCGAGCCAAGGTACGGTATATAGCGTCTGGCCTCTTTGCCGAGGATCGACTCGATGAAGTTGTACATGCCTTCGACCATCATCTCGACCGCATTCTGAAGCTTGCCGGGAATCATCTGACGTTTGGCATAGACACGGGCCGCTACGGCCGAAAGGAAAATGCCAACCGCAAAAGCAAAAATGACGTTGACCCAATGATTGGCAAAACTGTCGGGGCCAAACAACAGGGCAATCAGGTTCGGAAGGTGTGGAGGGCCGCTGTGCTCGTCATGAGCACCGGCATGCTCTTCACCACCGCCATCATGGCCGCCTGTCGCCACCATTATGATTGGCATCACCCACGCGGGGGCCGCCAGAGCTATCTTATATAGAATCAGCAGTATCATGCGACACTCCGAGCCTTGGTGCTTTCGTCTGTCCCCAGCATCGCGATCCCTATTCCTCTAAGGACAATTATGACAAGCAGGCTTGTAAACCCGTACACCAGATGAAGCGGATCAAACTGCGGTACACTAATCAGAAAATAGCCCGCCACATACAGCAGCGGAAACTTGAATATAGCCAGAAACAGCGTCGCACCCTTGAGGGCTCCCTCCGGCCTGAGAGCTGCTCGAACCAAACGGGAGATCAACAACAGGTTGAGCATACCCCACACACCACCGGAGAAGAAAGCGATAGCAGGGTAAACACCGAAGTAATAAAAGCTGAATGGAAGAGCAATCAACAGGACAATGCCTGTGGTCTTTAGTGAACGGTCAATGAACTCGAGTCCCATTCAATCCTTACTCTCTTTTCGTTCAATCTGCTCCGCTTTGCGAATCAGATTGTATATCTCACGACCGGCTGCCGCAAAGCCAAATACAAGGCCAACCAGCATAAGGTATGGCTCGGTCTCCAGCTTTTCATCGGCCCAGCGTCCCAAGAAAAATCCTACGAGGGGCCCGGCGACAAGCATGGTAGGAATCGCCATATACAGACTTGCCGCTCCGTACCTTGCGCCTTTTTTCTTCTCAGGCGACCGCCCAATTCGGGCCATCTAACATCCTACCACAAACAATTGGCGGCTAAATAACTTTGATGACACACAAAGTCAACCCCTTTTGTCCTCACCTGGCTCAGTATTTTTCTAAAAATTGTAAGGAAGTGCTCTTTTTGGGCTTGCCCCGCCGAATCCGTGCCTCTATTAATATGTTATGCTGAAGGTTTTGAATATCGTTCCCATGCTGATTCTGGCGGTTTCTCTCGCATCCTTGCCTGGCTGTGGCGCGGAAGACCCGGAACCGCCCGCTAATCAGGCCGCTGTTCCAGATTCCCCGGCTTGGACTGGCGATCAGGAACTGTACCGACTAACCGCTGACGAAATAGTCACGCAGTTCGCCACGGATCTGGGCCGCGAACTCACGACGGCCCTGGAGAAGGGTTCAGCCGTTAACGCTATCGACGTATGCAAAGACAAAGCTCACAAGTTAGCAGCGGCATATTCTCACGGCGGCTGGTCCATCAAGCGTGTCACTGACAAATATCGCAACTCTGACAACCGAGCAGATAGTACGGAACTGGCGTTTCTGTATGAGTTTGAAGATACCACCGAACTTGGCCCGCATTTCCTCGTGGACTGGAAACAAGCCGATTCCGGTGATATCCATACATTCCGGTTCTACAAACCAATCCGGATCAAGCCAGCTTGCATGAAATGCCATGGCAATATGCAAACCCTCAGTCAGGACGTGTATAAGGCGCTCAGAAAGCACTACCCGCTTGACAAAGCTACCGGGTACCATGTCGGCGATCTGTGCGGTATGTTTGTGGTGGAAGCAGTATGGCCGGATGGCGGCAAACACGCCGAACGAGTATTGTCAGGAGAGAATGTCAAGCGCCCGCCGGTCGAAGAAAAACCGATAGACAGCACCACGACGCTCGATACAACAGGCAGCGACACAATTACTATCGACAGTGTTTAGGTTTGGCAAATCAGATTGACCGTTAGGCAACCATCGGTATGCTGTACCGTCTCCTTGCAGATTTAGTCATGCTTGTCCATTTCGCGTGGATCATATTCATGCTGTGGGGCTTTGTATTGACGGTACGGGCATTCTGGAGGCCAGCGTTTTTTGATCGCTGGGTCTTTCGCAGTGTTCATCTGAGCGGAATATTATTGGTGGCCATACTGGAACTGGTCGGCTCCTATTGTCCTCTCACGCTCTGGGAAAACAGCCTGAGAGCACTGTATAACCCTGATGTCGACTACCAGGGGTGGTTCATTGTCGGTTTGATCGAAAGGCTGATATACCCGAATGTCAACCCGCTGGTTATAATCGTGCCGACTGTTACCATAGCCCTGTTCACGATGGTTGTGTTTGTGACCCGACCACCGGCTAAGTTCCGGCGGAAGAGAGATTGAAAGCTGCTGCAGGTCGGGTTCCGAACATTCTCCGTTGGAGTGAGAAACCAGACATCACAACTGTCATGCTGAGCTTGTCGAAGCATGGTGCGCTGTTTAGCAGTTGAAAAAGTCTTGTAGGGCAGATCTGTCTGGCAGTCAGGCGAATCCGTAGAAGCGTCAGGCAGAGACACCTGACGCCACCGCATGCGGACGGTTTATCAACAACCCCTCAAAACCGGTACCCGGCGCTGACTCGGTAGGTTTCGTCGAGATCGTCGTGGTGGAGGTAAGCAAAATCGAGTGTGACGTTCCTCACATTTACACCGCCACCGGCTGTCAGCCGTCCGATGTCAAACCCGGCACGGCCAAAGACCATCTCGCGATAGCCCAATTCCCAGCCGAAATGCGTATCCAGCGACAATTCACCCACCCAATACTGGGCACTGGATTTCAGACCTTCAAAGCGCATATCACCACTTGCCAGCGCTCTTCCGGTGAAATCAGCGTAAGTGTACTCGATCATGACCCCCGGTTTCACTGTCGGGTAAATCGACTCGGTGTTCGCCTCGCGCTCAACAAGGTTTCCGTGAACATCCAGCAGTTCGGTCTTGCCGGAGTAGCGGATGAAACCGGTCGTGATATCGTTTACCATAAGCCCGAGGTTCACATACTGCCAGGGTTTCCAGAGAGCACCGGCGTCGATCGTCAGGCCAAAGCCTGATTCCGTACCGATATCACGATAAATGATCTTGGCTGTCAGTCCAAAATCAACGCGTGACGCGATCCGACCGGAAATGGATCCGGCGAACAGCCAGTCACCGTGAGATTCTTCACGAACCACGTAGGGCCGTTCGTACTCATTGAGTTGGGTGATCTTGATACCGCCCCCACCAAGATAATAGACATAAAAACCGAAAGCTCGGATAGCTGATTGTCCCGCATAGCGACTGTCAACGTACGAAACAAAATCGTGATTGAGCAGAGAGCCGAACGTCTCAGCATGCATGGCCGAAACGTAGCGACCGCTGAGTTGGTTCATCCCGGCCGGGTTCCAGTATGGGGTGGTCCCATCGAACGGCCCGGCAATCACAGCACCACCCAGAGCCAGAGAACGTCCGCCAACACCGAGCGTGAAAGCGTCACCGGCATACTTGGCCGCACTAGCAGAAGCTGCCAGTGTCAGCACCATCACGAACATTGTCAGCACTCTTAGCAACATAATCTGCTATCTGGGTTCCTTTCGTTCTCTTCCATCAGCATGTTGTCAAGAAAACACTCAACAGCACTCCTTGACAACCATGCTGGTCATCCCCGTGAAAGGGGCTGTTGAAAAGCCATGTGTTCGGCAAATGTCCACATCTGCCGGATAGAGTTCTCTTCCATCCAGCACAACGATTCATGCCTTCTTATTTCACCACAAGCTTACGCCGGTGATTGTTGCCACTTATACAAGATACGTCATTATTAACGCAATATCACACCAAAAAAAATAGGGCGGGAGAAACAACTCCCGCCCGGAATAAACCACTGTACTATGGTAGTGCTATTTGGACTCGCTATCTGCAGCTTTCTTTGAAGCGGTCTTGGTGCCACAAGCAGCCCTGACTCCACATTTTGCTGAACACCCCTTCTTGCTACCTATACATCCGGCAACGGCAGTAGTTTTGGCATCATCAGCAAACGCCATCACCTTGGCCTTGTAACCCTTCTCGGTTACAGCCTCAATAAGCGCCTCATCGCTGCCATCCTTGGTATCCACGACAACAACCGCATAGCTTTCCTTGTGAGACACTGTGCCAACTTTCACCACACCGTCTGTCTTCTCAAGGCAAGTTGCGACACCCTTTTCGCAGCCACCGCATGTCATGCCTTCTACGGTCAGATGGACCAAGCGGAAATCATCAGATTTGCAGAATTTTTCGCATTCTTCAGGTGACAGACCAAGTTTGGCAGCACAGGCGGCTTTCTCTACTGCAGAACAACCGGCTTTGTCGGCGTGGTGGTCACCCTGACCGATACATCCAATGCCTGCAAGTGCCATACTCGGTGCAGAAATCAATGCTACTACGGCCAATAGCGCCAAACTGAGTGAAATAAGTCTTTTCATCTGTAACTCTCCTATGAATCAGAAAGGTTTGAACGTTCGAAGTTGCACTAATATACAATCATATTCTCTCATGTCAACATCTTATATGGACACAAAAGAACCACTATTCAGCTTATGTGGATTAAACGTTGAACAACATAGAAGGTTCCATAAAGGATAACCTATCGGCGGATTTTCTTGTGTTTCTGTCATGAGAAGAAACAAAACGCTCCGAGCCAGTGATCCAGCCTCCGGTAATGGAAACCTCGCAGGTTATGACTCAATAAACCAATGAAATTGTAACGGATAAAGCCTGGTCAGGTGTTGGTGACTGAAAAGTACTTGCCCCTGTCGGCTTTTGAGACCGAACGTGTCGGAACTGCCAGCACTTCTGCCGAGACCGGGCGACTCCCTTTGATACGAATCATGTCGCCGACTTTCACATCGTAGGCCGCCTTTACGATGCGCCCATTCACTTCAATAAGCCCGTTAGTCCCCATTTCCTTGGCAACAGTCCTGCGCTTGATCAAGCCAACTGTCGACAGGAAATCATCAATACGCATCAGTTCGATTCCTCAAGCCGATACTCAACGAACGTCTTCTCCTTGATTTCGGCTATCCATTCATCGACGATCCTGCCTGTCTTATCCTGTCGAGCCAGTTCCTTAAGTCTATCAAAATCTTCTTCGAGAGTCAGTTTCTTGGCCGGTTGATAGTCCAATAGCTTGAGAATATGAACACCGAATCGTGTCAGCAGGGGACCGCGCACTTCGTCGGGAATCTTCCAACCTGCCACCGTTGTCGTGAAATCATCCGGAAGTTGTTCAACAGCAAACCATCCGAGTTCACCACCCTCAGCTCGTGAATCGTCATCAGTCGAGAATGCTTTGGCCATCTCAGCAAAATCACCACCGGCTTTGACTTCCATGATCAGCGAATCCGCTACTGCCATCGTTCTGGTTGTGTCTGTCCCGTCCGGCACAACACCGAGCAGGATATGGCGAAGCCGCAGTTTGTCTCCACGTTTCCCTTCGCACGTGATTATGTGACAACCAAATTGTGTCTGAACAACGCCGGAGATATCTCCGATATCCAACTGAAACGCGGCCCTGGCAAACTCCGGCACAACGTCGTCGCGCTTAACATACCCCAGATCTCCCCCGTTTGCACCCGCCCCAAAGCTTGAATATTGCGTTGCAAGAGTAGCGAAATCCGCTCCATCCAGAATTCTCTGCCTGAGTTCCGCCGCCAGCGATTTGACCGAGTCTTCAAGTGCTTCAGCGGGTTGGATTTTCAGCAGAATATGAGCCAGCCGCACACCTTCCGGCTGTTCGGGAATCGAATCCTGAAATTTATCGCAAAACTGTTCTACTTCATAGCGAGAGACGGAAACACTGTATAATTTTTTCTGGATGAATCGCTGCCGAAGCATATTGTTCTCGATCTCTTCAGCATAACGCCTTTCCAGGTCGCGCAGACTCAATCCCTCTGTAACCAATGCCTGCAGGAATTCAGTCTCAGAGCTGAAATTCGTCGCAATCCGCGCAATCTGGTCATCCACTTCACGATCAACCTCGTCATTCCGAACAATTATGGAAGTATCCTTTTTCGCCTCTATCAGGAACAGGCGATCTGAGATCATCTGTTCGAGAACACGGTTTTGAAGCTCACGAACCTCTTCCTCTGTCGTGGGACTTTGCCCGGTCTGGAAAGCAACCAGCTGCATCTGGTTGGCAACTTCGGAGGCCAGGATAACTTCATCACCTACTACAACAGCTATCCTGTCCACAGTCTCGCTCTGAGCATTCACAGATTGCGAGAAGCAGACCATCAGCAGTATCACAATCACTGTGACTGTTATGAAAATCCTCTCCATAATAAATCTATTGACCGCCGGGGGCAGCCTCTTCCTGATCGACTAGTTCATAACTGTCTTTGTCAATTGTATCCCAGAGAAGATCCTTGAACACTTCTATATGTGTATTAGCCCTGCGTTCTTCGATCCAGTTAGCATAGTGCTCTTTGTTCTGATTCACCTGCAACGTACTTTCAATGGATTCCTTAACTTCCAGAAAGTCCTTGTACGTTTTGTCGCTACGATCAATGGTAAAGATCACAGAGTATTTGCCGCGAGCCAGAACCGGTCCGCCGACTTGCTCATTGGGGGTCTCCCAGGCCAGCGAAAATAACTCTGGAAACCACTTCTCCTCAATATAGCCCATGTCACCCTGCTTGATGCTCAATCCGGGTCGCTCGGTAAGTTCGGCAGCCTTCTTTTTGAACTGATCCAGTGACTTGATCTCCCTGGCCAGTTTTCCCGCCAGAAGCTCATCGCTGACCTGTATCTCGTAGATGTGAACCTTGGCCTGGTAGGCAAAGTCCTCAATATTAGCCAGGTAGTATTTGTGTATGTCAACTTCCTTAGGCTCCGTAGCTACCTCTATGCTATCGTGACGCATCACGTCGGCCATCGTATATTGCTTGAAAAGACTCATCCGGCGTTTGAAGAAGTCGCTGTTCTCCACTCCAAGCTCTTCGGCTTCGCGTGATAAGATCGACTTCCTGTTCATCTGAAATACGACTTCTGCAATAGATTCACGGTCAGAGAATTGCGGCCGCATCTCCAGGGGAAGCATCCGACGAGTTGTGAGCAGGTAATCGATGAGTTTCATCTGTCCGCCATCCCATGTGGCGATTATCATCTCCCGTTCGTCACGGTCCAATTGATCTTCGTCGAAATCATTCGTAGGCACCCCGTCCAGTAGCTGTGGAGGATAGAGCGTAGTACGTTTGTGGAGAAGATACTCTGTAACTACTGAGTCCACCTTAATGGGACGTCTGATCAGTACTTCCTCGAAAAACTCCTCCGCGAGTTTGCCTCTTCTCTTTGCAGTCAATTGCCGCTCGATTCGGCCCCTCATCTGCCCAAAGCTCTCATTCGTAGCGTTAGGTTTCTTGTCGATCAGCTTGATTATGTGGAATCCAAACTTTGTCTTGACAGGCGGAGATATTTCGCCGGGTTCCATCGCGAACACCGTTGATTCGAAATCATCTA
>QNAF01000068.1 GCA_003641405.1 Candidatus Zixiibacteriota bacterium
AGCCCTACTCAACCTTGTCACACGACTTGTGAGCCGATTGTGGCGTCCAAACACAAACATAGGTTGCCATGCACCCTCATCGTATTATGCAACGTGAAAATAAGGCTTTCTCAACAAGCCCAAAGAGAATGGGCCACCTGATGCACACGATGGCTTCAGATGACCCGAGGAAGGTGAGAAGAGAAAACTTGCTCGTGCAAAGTCTGCCTTTGCTCATACTTGCCTATAATTTGCTGATAATCAGAACACTTGTCAGTACCCCGGTGGTGGTAGTTAGAACCTTGGTCAGGGTGTTGCCCCAGTTGCGATCGCGATGAATCTTTGTAGGCACCACAATCACATCTCCCATCTCAGCGTATCTCTTTGACGTGCCACCGCCCGAGAAGACCTCACCATTGGCCTTGATTAATCGCAGTCCATCCTTGTCGGCCTGTCTCGTGAAATTACCGGCTCGTCTTACATAATATTTCACTTTCTCATTTTCGCGGAATCCTATGGTGCCGTTGGATCCTACCGCACCCAGAACGCATATTCCGCTTGGTCTGGGCGGAACGAAGATCCTGTCACCGGGTTCCAGTACAATATCACCTCTGGCACCGTTACTGGAAACCAACTCGTTCATATCAAGTACAATCCGGTTCATTGCCTGAGCATCATACTCAAACAGTGCTAAACGTCGTATGTTACCCAGAGAATCCCGCTCTATGGGGCTTGATTTTTCGAGCAGGCTTGGGATTTTCAACCGCTCAAGATTCTCACCGATAGATCGTCGTTCGAATATCGTACCGAGAGGAAATGCCAAATCGGTCAGACCTCCCGCCCTCTGTACCAGGCCATAGAGAGTTTCGTCTCTTTCGGACAACACGTACTCACCCGGATACTGTACCTCTCCTTCCAGCAACACCGTCCGATGCAACTGCCACTGGGGAATACGCCGCACATAGACTCGGTCATCTTCCTGCAAAAGAAGCGCCCGTCCTTCTGTACCTCGTATATCAACATCGATCAGTGACACTGCACCGACAGAATCGATACGGGCCAGCTCTGTTCGCAACATCGACGCACCCCGATCGAATGACCCGGCCAGAAAAACGAGATCCTCTATCGTCATATTGTCATAGTGTGGATAGCGACCCGGCTGCTTGACCTCTCCCTCAATGTATACATACCTGTCCCAGGCAACATCAGCCATGGAATATATGTGCAGTGAGTCACCGTCCTGCATCAGGATATCATCTTGTTCCGACCCGTTCTGAATCTGACTGACGTCAACCGCAATGATCTCCATCCGCCAATCACTGTGCCTGCGATACAGATTAGCCCGGTCGTAGTTTACGTCGTATGGCTGTAACTTCGCTCGTTTGAGTAGATCAGATACGCGAGTTGAGTCGTTACGCTCGAAATAGCCCGGATGTTTCACCAATCCAAAAACCGCCACCATGTTCCGTTTCTCCTCAAACACGGAGAAGACTGTGAGGCGATCACCGTCGAACAATTCTATGTTATCAGCTGTCTCGGGAATAGAAACACTCAGGTTCAGGTCAAGCACTTCCCACTCATCCCGACCGGCAATCCGCTCCAGCATAACGCGTCCAAGATAAGCGTCCGGTTCGGCATCACCGGCTAACGCCAGAAGATCCAGGGCAGTCTGCTCCCCTTTAAGTTCATAGATTGCCTCACGCCTGACTTTGCCCCTGATGGCTACTCTCGAGCCGACAATTGGAATAAAAATGGCGTCTCCAGACTCAAGTCGCACATCAGACGAATTGTCTCCGTGCAGCAGAAATCGGTAGAGATCCAATTCTGCGATAATGCCGCCGTTTCGCATCAGACGGACTTTCCGCATTGATCCCCTCTCGGTGGGACCACCCGCAAGATAAAGAGCATTGAGAAGTGAAGTCAATGACGATACCGTGTAAGCACCCGGTCGCCTGGCCTCACCCGTCACGTAGATTCGAATGGAACGGATTTTCCCAAGAGAAACGCTTAATTCAAACTCGGAGTACACACTGGTTAGTTTTCTCTTAAGATCATCCTCAAATTCCTCAAGGGTCTTGCCCCAGGCAATTACTTCGCCCACCTTGGGAACAAAGAGTTTCCCTTCACGGTCAATGGTCAGAGCATATTCGTTTTCAACTCTCCCCCACATGGAAACCACGAGGTTATCACCCGGACCAAGTATGTAATCTGATGCCGAAGCAATATCGTTGGGAGGAGCTTCTTCGTTAGGCCCCCTGAACAACTCAGCACCGAACGGCGCCAGGTCCGTGAACTCAGTCAGTTGAGATTCCCCGGTCCGCTCATGCCGCACCAACTCCCGGCTGCTCTGTTCCCCATGACGAACCTCACGATCAACCGTACCGGTGTCGCCCACAGGAACACCAACAGTCGCAGATGAGTCATTTTCGTATATATCTGGCGTTTGGTAGCTGTTACCTGGGGTCTCGTTAGCTTTGGTTGCCGCGAATTTCTTTAGCAATTCAGCCTTACTCGCTTCGTCGAGCTTGCTCACATCCAGGGCCATTGCTTTCGAGAACCAGTTCAGACAAACCAGAACAATGACTGCTGTAATACAAATAAATCGAAGCCGCATCTTCACCTTCCTATGGTAGATTACCGGTCAATCGTATCAACCAATTTGCAGTTTCACATCTCCTTCATCGCAATGTCGATGCCAAATCCACGGGCAGTTGCTTAACCTGCTGTGCGACAACGAGGTGCGCTAACCCGCAAAGCAGGCTGCACACGTCAATACCTCCGCTCATACGAAACCGCTTCCCACACGGCAGGAATTCTTTTCCATCAGCGCCCAGGAACAACCCCACCCTTTTGCACATCACTGAAGGTGAAGATGTTGCAGGCCACTATCTGTTGTAATGTGTTTAACTGTATACTGTTTTACTTTTCGTAAGTTTGGTCGTCTCCTCCCTGAAAGCTCATTACCACCAAATCTCGTCCTGTACAGAGGATCGAAACTGCGTCTCTAAACTTCAATCGCACATTGGCTTATTGCACGCACAGGAAACCAAAAATGGCGCTATCCGGGCTTGACTTTGCTTCAAGCTCCTTGTAATTTGCTGTCCAATTTTTGACAATACGCCGGGCTTATCCGTCTGTATTGACAAAGGATACTATGATCGATTTGGTGTGACACTGAGTTGGTCGTTGAAGTTACAGGTAGAAAAATGAATTGCTTCACGATAAATATGGAGAATAGGATGCGGATAGCCAAAACTGCAGCCGGTCTCTTGGCAATGCTTGCACTAAGCGCCCCGGCGCTTTTCGGAAGCGGCTTTGAGAATACTGGCATGGGCATTACCGCCAAAGGAATGGGAGGAGCGTTCCGCGCTGTCGCGAACGATTGGACTGCGGCTTACTATAACCCCGCTGGCTATGCCTTCATTCTTGACAACCAGCTGGGGTTCAATCTCGGGCTCGTTCACTATCGAAACGAGTACACTCCAGAGTATCTGGCGACCGATGGCTACGGAAATGAGGATTCTTGGGGAATACTCAACGACCAGACGCTGTACAACTTCCACGAGATCCTCAACAAGCCGACACTCGGTTTTGCCGTGCGACTGCCTTTCTGGGGAGAGACGGTATTCGGTCTCTCTGCGTACCAACCTTTCGACTATAATGTCTCCTGGAATCTTTACAACCCTTACGGGACAGGTGTCGATTTTAGTGCCTACAATGACTCCCTGTCTATGTTCATTCCGGGAAAACAGATCGGCAACAACCTGGATGTCGTAGCTTTCCAGTTGAGTGCCGGTCGCGAGTTCAAAGAAGGGAAGCTCGCCCTGGGAATTGGACTGCAGCTGTTGCGCGCTGATTTGGAGTTCCACGACCTGTCATTCCGCACTAACCCGAGAGGAACCCCTCTCAACGATCGCCCACGTGACCAGATACCGGAGTTTACTGTCAACGACGGCTATGGTTGGGGATTCGGGCTGCGTGCGGGTGCCCTGTGGAAAGCAACCGAGAAACTGAATCTTGCGATCTCGGCATACCTGCCATTCGATATAACAGTCAGCGGTACAACCGAGTTCACCTACATCATGCCCAAAAACGACTATCTGTACAGACGGACCGGCATTGACCAGACAGACCAGATGTTTGTGGCAGGCGGTGCCATCGAGTTCGAATCAGACTTTGAGACCAAACTCAAACTGCCGTCTTCGGTAGCTCTCGGTCTGGCCTACCAGGTGAACGACAAACTGACAGTAGCCATGGATGCTGAATACACTCTCTGGTCTTACTATGAAGGCCTGGAGTTTATCTACACCGATCAGCAGGGACTGCCCTCCCATGTCGATCAAATCACACATGAACGAGTTTATCCTGAGTCGGAATTCTTCTCGCAGAACCTGAGCAGACCTGTCGAGTGGAAAAATGCCGGCAAGGTCATGCTGGGTGCCCTCTATGATGTCAACCAGACGCTGACACTCCTGGGTGGCTTCTCGATGGACCAATCGCCATCTCGTGAGTGTACCGAGATCACCCCGCAGTTTCTGGATACAGGCACCAAGAAAAGTATCAGCTTCGGGGGAATTGTTCACATCAACCAGTGGAACCTCGGGATGGTAACCGCCTATACCAGCTATCCTGACATTGCAATCAGTGGGCTGACAGATACGAACAAAGATAACATTATTGATAATTTCCCCGGCGCGTACAAGGCCAGTACTTACGAAACTGTAATGTCAATTGGCTACCGATTCTAGGAGAGAAACAAGATGCCAAGATATTTGATAATTCTTGCCCTTCTGATCTGTGCAATATCCATGATCATCTTCGTGGGTTGCGATGATCGCGGCACAGGTGTGACAACGGCTAATGTCAGCAAATATGGCATTGACCCGGGTGGTGACCATGCTATCCAACCTGAGTTGACTTACCAGATAAGGAACCCTCAGGAGATGCTGCTGGGCACGGTGTATATCCCGGAAGTCGCCATGCCACCTTCATCCCAGCCAGTACCATTGTTGATTCTCCTGGCACCAGAATACGGCAACAGATACTACTTTTTCGAGGCTGGCTTAGAGGAAATAGCCAACGAGATGATTGCCTCTGGTGAGATTGATCCCATGGTAATCTACTGTGTCGGTAATGACCCGACTTTCGGCGGTTTCTTCTATGGCAATAGCTACGCTAACGGCAGTCCGAACAACATTCCGTCTGGCAATTACGATGGGATAATCGGTGATAAACTCGTCGATTGGCTGACCCACGACTACATTACTGCAATCATAGACCAGTCCGCCAAACGAGGTATTGGTGGTGTGGGACAGGGTGCCTACGGAGCTTTTCGCGCGGTACTGAAGCACCCCGGGGTCTTCTCCTCGATTTCAGTAACCGATGGCCCCCTCGATTTCAACGGCAGGGATGACGCATCAGGGCTGATGGATTTGTTCCAGACTGTCATTGATGAACAGAGTGCTCATTTTATAGGCTCCGATGCGGATACGATGCCATTCGACTTCTTCTACCATTTTGACAGTTCCTACACAATGCCGGTATCCATGATGTTCGTCGGTGGTGCGCTGGCCTTCTCTCCCAATGACACCCTGGTAGAATTCACGCGCTACACCACCAATAACGTAATAACGGTGACAATAGATGCCCGATATCCCATAGCTGCTGACACCTTCCCCGGTGGAGGAGACTCATCAACATTCGTCTACAACGTTATTACAGACGATATCAGCGGGCATGATTTTGACTTCCATCTCCCCTTCGATGCCAACGGAAGCTCTGGCGCGTCCAACTGGGCGTGGTCACGCTGGTTGTCTAATAACCTTGATTCTCTCTATATGCAGGCAGGGAATGGTGTGTTCGACAGCACGAAAATCTGGGTAGCCACAAGTCCATGCTCAAAGTGGAACTATCACGAGATGACTACTTCCTGGATAGAGTTCCTGGGGACTCAGGGTGACTCGGTCGAGGTTCATAATTACTCCGGCCACGGTTATAGCGATGTCTCGGGAGACGAGTACACCTATGACCTGTTGAGAAAGATGCTGAAGTTCCACTCCGACAATTTCAAAAACAACTGACAAACTATGAAATATTACAAGCCCGGAGGAGATGATCTTCCGGGCTTTTTTGCTACGCAGAAATCGAGTGCATAACGATACCAAATATGATCTCCTGGCAATAGGCGCCCACCCCGACGATATTGAAGTCGGTACGGGTGGCGTTCTGATCGGTCTGAATAAACGTGGCTGTCGATGCGGCCTGGTGATCCTGACTCGTGGTGAGATGGGAACCGGCGGATCTCCCGCTGAGAGAGTTCGGGAGGCCGAAGCTGCCGCAAAAGTAATGGGGGCGGATGTCCTGGCAGTTTTCGATTGGGGAGACACCAGGCTGGAAGACAATTATGAGCGACGTCTCGAAATCGCCCGCATTATCCGTCAGGCTCGTCCCCGGACTATCCTGGCTCCTTATCCCCAGGTAGGACATGGTCGACGCCAGTCGCACGCTGATCACGTTGCCGCCGGCGTCATTACAATTAATGCCTCGAATCTCGCGTCCCTGAAAAAAATTGATCTGCCAGGCGACCCGCATCTGGTAGCGCGCACCTTCCACTATTTCCTGCCACCCGGCGTGCCACCTGATTTCGTTGTGGATATCACACCACATTTTGACCAGTGGATCAAAGCACTTTCAGCACATCAATCCCAGTTCCTTAATCCTGAAAAATCTAAAGACTATATCGAGCACCTCACCGCGATGGCGCGCTCGTTTGGGCTCCAGGCTCGTTGCAAGTATGGCCAGGGTTTCTCTTCGACAGAGCCAATCCTCGTAGAAGACATCATGACTCTGGCCGAACACTCCCCGGAGTGAATGAGCTCCTGCTCCAAACACCGGATTTGCCTGTCTGAAAAAAAACATACACCCCTGAAAAAAAAGGATTTGACAGCCTAACGACTGTTTCCTAAGTATTAATCGCTGTTTGGAGATAGAGGTGTTTCGTAGCGCGAAGGCGAGAACCGGTTCCAACCCATGATTCTTGCCGACGATGGATGATACGAGGGTAATTGTGTATTGCGCGCAATGCGGCGATAAGATTTCGGGCAAACCCCTGATGCAGGATGGAGAGACCTACTGCTCACTGGAGTGTGCCAACCTGGCCTCAGGCATCGAGACCGAGGAAGAAGAAGGGTACTTCGAAGAAGAAGCGGTTAAGTTCGCCTTTGATGACCAGAACGAGGACGAGTAGACCTCTACGAATCAATTGATGGCTTAGTCCCGCGTGATTTTCAGGATCTTATAGCGGAGCAATCCTGCCGGTACCTGTATCTCGGCCGTTTCTCCTGCTGCCTTCCCTAAAAGGCCGGCACCGATTGGTGACTTTACAGAGATGATGTCGTTGTCGATATCGGATTCATCCGGAGGTACAATACTGTATTTGATCTCCTCGCCACGGTCCAGATCCTTAACCAGTACGTTGGCGAACAGGTAAACCTTGTCAGTCGGAATATCTTCAGCATCGACCGTCTGCACTCGTGAAAGCTTATCCTGAAGTTCGACGATTTTTCTCTCGAGATGTGTCTGAGCTTCCTTGGCGGCATGGTACTCGGCGTTTTCAGAAAGATCGCCCAACTCCATGGTCCGCTTGATCTCGGCTACAAGCTTGGGGCGCTCTTCGTATTTGAGCTTTTTGAGCTCTTTCTCCAGCTTGATTCTGCCGTTCTTTGACATGTAGACTGGTTCGTTATCCATAGCGCCCAATATAACCCCCAATCACTGCTTTGGCAACGGTTTCACCGAGCGGCCCGTCTGTTAGGATTTGTTGAAAAAGTTCTCTCCCTGAGTTGAGTCAGGTCCTTTCCCGCCGAAGGCGGGATGAGACCTGACTCTGTTCTGTTACATGATGTAACTTGACAGGTTCGTGTCCGGCAGATGTCCAGAGGCTGTCCCAAAAGTACACTAGGCAGGATCAACACCTCCGCGCTGTTTATCGCTATGCTTCTCATAGTGCAGGAGTGATGCAAATGGCCGTGCGACACAAAAACGCTCCCAGATAACTATCGAGTAAGTGTTTTTATACAAAACGAACCCATTTGGCTATAACCAATAGGCGCCGATTGTCAGACCTTGATTTCAACCAATCCGGGAATTACTATGTGTCTATGTCGAAGGAACCTTCACCGCCAGCATTGACTGCACGTGAACTAACAACCACTGACTGGCCACACATCAAGAAACTCTTCGGTGACAAGGGCGCTTGCGGTGGCTGCTGGTGCATGCACTGGCGGATTCCCCGGGGCGGCAAGATGTGGGAAACTGCTAAAGGCGCACCCAATCGTAAGGCATTTCATCGGCTGGTGAAAACGGGTAAGGCGTGCGGCATTCTCGCGTTCGACGGCGATGAGCCGGTGGGTTGGTGTTCATTCGGCCTTCGGTCCGATTTCCCGCGTACCGAGACGATCAAAGCTTACAGGCGAGCGGATATCGACGGGGTGTGGAGCATCAACTGCTTCTACCTGGCCAAAGAACACCGGGCAAGAGGACTGGGGAGCCTGATGGCCGAAGCTGCTGTCAAAGCCATACGCAAAAGGGGCGGAGGTATGATCGAAGCCTACCCTGTAACATTGACGAAAGACGGTAAGAAACTGCCGGCGGCGTTTTCGTTCACGGGCCCGGAGATCGTATTCCAACGACTCGGCTTCAAAGAGATTCAAAGGCTCTCACCAAGTCGACCGCTCTACAGGTTGAAACTGTAACGTGGGCTCTGTCAGCTATCCGAACAACTGCGTGTCGCCGTAGAGGCGACCCAAGTAGGCAAGCTGTCCGATGTGAGTGCTTTCATGCCAGGCGAGAAACGACACGATACCACCAACCGTGTTCTCTACGTAGGGAACTTCAAACGGAGGCTTGGCTGAGAGTTCTTCGGTGGTAGCTTCCTCAAGTCTCTTCATAAGCTTGGGGGTGATGTCGTTCCATGCTTTCTTGATTTCGTCGAGGCTGGGATAGGCTGAGTTGTCTGTTACCTTGGCTCCCCGATCGTACAGATTACCAAACGCGAATTCGTCCTTCAACCCCACCACGTTGGCTACCAGATACCGACTGGCCACCATGTGCCCGGCCACAAAATTGACGGTGTTGCCTTTGTCCATGGGGCGGTGGAAGGTGTCGTCGGCAGGGATGTTGTCGAGTGCCTGCTCAAAAGATGCGGTGTTGATCCTGTAGCTATCTACAGCGGCTGAGATAGTGGCATTCATTGCGAACTCCTTTGTCACGAAATCTCTCCCTCTTTTCTCAGAATCTCCAAATACTGCTCGTGCTTCATGGGACAGGTCAGAAGATCGTGGACTTCCTGATTTTTCTGTAGACGAAGCATGATTTTCATGCGTTTCCACAACGATTCAGGGTACGTCTTGTAGCTACTGCCACGCGATATCTTCGCCATGATGTGTTTGTATTCCTTGTCGTTGTAACAGAAAACAAACCATTCATGGTCACTTCCACTCTTAGTTTGAACGAAGCCTTTTGCCTTCAGGGATTTGGCTATCTTGCGGCGGGGAATATCAGCCATCAGTCCTGAGCGTACCGAAAGCCGCCAGTGTTTTCTTGAACTCGCGTGTGCTGGGCGGCAAGTCTTTATCTTTACTGCTGGTAATCTCTGCAAAGAACTCCACAAAGAACTCTGAGAAATCGTCAAATGCCTGTTCCCGCGACTTCCCTGACCCATACAATCCGAACCGACTATCACTCGCTATGAAAAGACCATCCTCGAATGAAATGCGAAGCTGCAGAGACAATCCTCTGTCGAACTCAACAACGCGGCCACCATGGCTAACTCTCGGAAGATGGTGGGTCTCGGGCATCGTTGCCGCAGGCGGCGTCATCGGCACACCGATAGGTGCATACCAAACCGGTGATACGCTCTGTGTCGTGGATGTTACTGGATAATGGATTCCAGGACACGCCGCTCTTGCCTCTGACTTCCGGTCAAATCGAACTGAGTCGGTCCAGAGACTTTCTCTTCTGTCGCCGAAACGACCCATGTCAGTCACTGCTGGCATCATTCTCCTGAGACGACTCCAGTTGCTGAATCAAATCACTGTATTTCTGCAATTGTTCACCGAGTATCTGGTAAAGCGAGGCACTTGTGGCAAACGGCAGTATCACTTCGTAGGTAAGGGTCACTTCCTTTCTATAGGGGTGGCTCTGTCCAAACGAGAACAGTATCCCGTGAGATCCCGGGGCCAGCTTTACGAAGTCAGAAAACTCAATTGGAGGTGTGTCCCCGTCGGCATATACTAGCTTCGGTAACTTGTCATCATGAGTTGTTTTCTTTTTCGGCATTGATCCAACCTCCTCATCAAGGTAAGTGACCTTACAGTATAGGTTCTGTCGGTACCTCGCGCAAGCCCCATAGGCGCTAACTTTAGGTTGGGTGTGGTCTCAGATTAGGACAGTATGCGCGCTTGCGTTTTCTTGGTGTATCGCACAAGTGTCGTCCGAGACTCGCCACCCCAGCCATGATAGTTGCG
>QNAF01000069.1 GCA_003641405.1 Candidatus Zixiibacteriota bacterium
CTTCCCGACGAGTACTTGACGGTCTCAAGGTAAACAGTATCCGCCGGAAGGTTCACACCCAACGCTAAAGTAGTGGTTGAACACAGGGCTCTTATCTCTTGAGTGATAAAGGCTTGTCCTATGATTACTCTCTGACGACCGGATAGGTCAGAACTGTGAAAGGCCACACCGTGCCGAAGTGATTGACTGAGTGACTGTAAAAGGAAAGACGGCTCTTCATCGGCGAGTTCCTGCAGAGCTTTCTCAGCGGGTGGCCAGTGGCCGGACGATGCCAGCCGAAGCGCCAGGTTGACCGCATCCGAGCGCGATTTGAGAAAGAGCAGCGTGGAACCACCATCACCACTAATCTGTCCGGCAAGTATGCTGGCAGTTTTTTCGTCCGCCAAATCGAACTCACAGAATGACTCTTCGCCATCGCCACCATGATTAAAAGACCGAAAGCGGAACCTTCTCTCAGCCACTACCCCACACAGCAGGTCGCGGGGACGCATGGTCTCTTCTACGAGAGATGCTCCCAACCAATCTGCCAGTGGTTCGACAGCGCAATCTCCGAGAACGGCCGAAAGAGCCAACAGAACGGGATCGTACCGGGAAGCAATGACCTTGGTCAGAAGCCGCTCCAGGACGGCTCCCCGTCCCGGCTCGCCAATCATCTGGATTTCATCAACAGTCACCAACCCAATATTGGCCAGAGTATCCAAATGTTCGGTCAGGAGCAGATCGAACTTCTCAGGGATTGCCACGGCGATATCAAATCTGCCGGCCCTGAAAGCCGCATCATTTTCCGGATGATCGCTGGTAGCAATCAGCGACTTGATACCGAGATTACTGTAAGTGTTCTGTAACAGCCGGTACTTCTCTTCGGCGAGCGATTTGAGAGGAAACAACAGAATTGCTTTCTGTCGATTCATCAAAGCCCTGATTGCAGCCAATTCGGCACAAAAGGACTTGCCGGACGAAGTCGGCGCTGAGAGTAACAGATTGGCCGGTCGGCCTCCTTCAACCACGTTTCCCAACAAGCCGTGTTGCACGGCCCGGCTCTGAATGGGTAGCAGCACGCCTCCCTGACGCTCCTGCCAGGCATCCAGTATGCGCGAAGGAATTCCGTATCTGGTGAGTTCGTTCAAATGCATCTTGTCTCAGCCCCTTTTATTAGCATCAGTTCGATGTATTCTCGCCCCAGTTTCATAAGTTTAGCTCCGGCAGCTTTCAAAACCACACGAAGGACAAACCGAACATTTACCGTAGCGGATCATCCCGCCCGAGCAATCCGGACATGTAGCTACGTTGTGATAGGTGCAGCTTTCGCTGTCAGCTTCCTGTAGAAACCGGGGCAGAGCTATGTAACATCCTGATGCTTCTGATAAAATGCTCCGGTCTGATTCGCTCATGTTCATATCTGTTTGTCCTTCCGTGGTCTTTGCTATTTTAATCGACACATTATCAAGATACTGCACATTTGTGCCCCTGTCAATAAGAAAGTGCTCACGGAGACATAGTATATCCCTTCAGTCTCTGCGCTAAACGCCTAACTGCTTAGCTATCAGGAGGATACAGAAAAAGCGCCCACTCTGCGGGCGCTTTGGAATATTCGATTAAACTGTTAGTAAAACATCGCTATAGGATGAAGTCCACGTCATAGGCAACCCAAGTCCGAACCGGTCGCCCATTCTGGATGGCCGGTTTAAACTTATTCTCTTTTGCAACATCAAGTGCTGCTTTGTCGAGAGCGGCAGTTCCAGAAGATTTATAGATAACAGCCTCCCTGACAGATCCGTCAAGATCAACAAGGACCTTAATCCACACTTTCCCCTCGATCCCGGCCTGTTCCGCCAGCCGAGGATACTTCGGTTTAACGCGGTCGATAAACTCGGCCTGTTTCTCCACGGCCACAAAGTCATCCATTCCTGGGAAAAACTCATCTTCGTCAATATCCACTACAATATCACCGCTGGATTCGGTGGTGATATCCGGGGCAACAATCTCCGCCATCTCATCACGCGTGGCCAAGACAACATCCTCATCAAGGACCTCATCATCTGCCACCGGCTTGGGAATACCGACCTTGGGTGCTGATAGCTGAGGAGCTTCAACCTTCACCTGTGGCGGTTTCTTGGCAATCGTGGGTGGTGGTCCAAGTTCAGCCACTGTCTTGATAACGTGTACCTGATCGCTAATAGCCTCGACTTCCCCCATCTTGGAGATCAACCAGGACACCGCAACAATAAGTATCACCACGGCGACCATGATGAGCGTACCGTAGAGGAAATTGCGCTGGTACCTGGCTTTCAGTTCAAACGCACCATACGGCGAGTATAATGCTGTTTCCGTGTGTGTTGCCATAGCTACCTCTTTCTCTTCCTCTATACTTTCTACATCACCGCTTAAAGATGGTTTACGGAAAATCTCAACAAAGCGTTACTCCCCGCCAAGCTGTCCGTTCTCCTGAGCCTGTTGAATGGCCCAGTTCATGAGATTATCGTCTTTACCTTCCCAGTTACCCACCGCATAGCGGTAGGAGAACTTCTGGTCTTTGGGTATTTCGCTGACTTTCACACCCAGTTGCTCGGCCGTGTATGAATTCCAGGAACGTTCGATAACGTCGATCTCGTCGAGGATATTCACCATATCAGAATAAGTAGCGTCTCGGTGAATCAGCACAAGTGTGTTCAGCTTCGGATTCTCACGGTTCCGCTCAAGCAACAAACCCTGCAGGGTATCCGCATAGAAGCGATAAGCTACAGTATCGGGCGTGTTTGGATGTGAGGGCAGCAACTGTGGAAGGTTCTCCGGCGTTGGTGTCTTCAGATTCCACCAGTAACGGCTCTCTTCGTCCACACGGATTGTCAACAAGTTTGATTCCTTAACCTCGACATCAGTCTCCTCCTCGGGAGGCAGATTTATCTCCATGGCCTGAGGCATGGAGAACACAGTTGACACCATATAGAAAATCAGCAGCAGGAAAGCGATATCCACCATCGGGGTCATATCGATCCGAATAGCGATACGTCGCTTTGGCCTTCGGCCCTTCTTACCGCCTTTTGCTGCTCTTTCAGCTACTTCACCGGCCATCTATGTCAACACTCCTTCCAAAAGCAGTGATACCACACTACGTTTCTTCGGATTCCATTTCGTTGTCGGTAATGATGAGGAACCTCGACAGATTGTTTTCCTGCATCTGCTTCATCACATCCTGCATCACACCAAAGCTGGCACCCTGGTCAGCTTTGACTACGACCAACGCATGAAAAACCTTGGCGCGGGCCATATTGATTTCCTGGGCTACATTGAACTTGTCGCACATCCGTACGATCCGGGCTGTTGTCTCGACATCCCGGCCTTCGACCAAAACAGTAACGATTTGCACGTAGTCAACATAGATTGAATCATGCTTGGTGACTGTAATATTGATCACATCTTTAGCAGGCAATTCAATCTGTGAATGTGACTCCGGCAGGTCGACCGCACGGGCTTCCGGTGGCTTGAATTGCGTGGTCGCCATATAGAAAATCAACAGCAGGAAGGCGATATCCACCATCGGTGTCATATCAATACGAATCGCCACCCGGCGTTTCTTCTTAATCCCCATTGCCTACCTACTTTTGCCTTCTTTGGCCTTCAGAAACTGTATTACTTCAAATGTGGCTTCGTCCGTCGTGTAGTTGAACGCATCCACCTTGTTCACGAAAAAGTTATAGAAGAAGATTCCGAGGACACCGGATAGCAAACCACCGGCCGTATTCACCAGTGCTTCAGAAATACCGGTAGCCAATGCCGTAGCGTCAATCACACCACCCTCGACATTACCAGTCGCGGCAAAGGCGCGGATCATGCCGATTGTCGTTCCGAGCAGACCGACCATAGTGGCAATCGATGCAATCGTAGACAGGGCGATCAGGTTCCGCTCAAGCAGCGGTCCTTCGAGGGCATTGGCCTCTTCGATAGCGGACTGTGTGAGTGTGATCTTCTTCTCGGCGTCCATACCACCGTCTTCTCTGACTTCACGGTAACGATCCAGGCCGGCCCTGAGAACATTAGCGGTCGTGCCACGCTGCTTGTCACAGGCAGCCAGGGCACCATCAAGGTCATCATTCTGTAGAAGCGTGATAAGCTTCTTGAAGAACACCTGCACCGAACTCTTGCCCTTGGCAACTGCATACAGCGAGAAATATCGCTCGATCACAAAGACAAGGAGCATAACAAAGATCATTATGAGAAGCACCACGAGGGGGCCACCCTGATAAATCGAGTGCACAATCGGATTCTCAGAAGTACGAAAGACTCCGTACCAGAGACCGAAACCGATAGCAAACGCCACCAGGGCATTAATCGTCACAAACAGTGTCTGTTTAACCACGAGACTCTATCCTCCAATAAACAGTAGAATTAGATTTCAATTCCTTTCACGGCTGCCAGGATCGAAGCAGCCAGTGCAATAAACACTCCCCAGGAGAGACTTCCAAGAAGCACTCCGATACCGTAGCTGTCGCCTATGCTCGAAAAACTCTCAGCAGTATCAAAACCGTAGTCAGCGCCAACAAATGAAAGCATTGCCACAGCTAACAGAATCAGAAGCGGAAGCCAGTTCAAACGGAGATACTTCTTCAGCACCAGAGCCTTCTGGTCAGGTGTTCCTTTCACTCCAAAAGCTCCGTACAGGTTGATAACCGGCAACAGCACACAGAGGATACCGAAGATCAACATCAACGCACCGCTGAGCATGAGAATAAACCCGGACGAGAACACCTTCGAGCCGACAGAGCCAAGCGATATGAAAGCACCAAAACCGGACAAGTGTTTATACTCGCGAACAACCTGCTTGCGGAATGCATGACCGGTGATGATCTCTTCGTTGGCGCTTTGTCCCTGTATGGACTCTACGCCACTGCCTTCGATACCTCCTTCGGCATCCGCAACAGCTTCTTGTTCGGTGCCAGCCTCGGTAGTCTGTCCCAGATCTTCTTCTAAGGGAGCAACTCCTTCAGCCGTTCCTTCAACAACCGCCAGAGCTTCGGACTCAAGGACAGCTTCCCATTCATACCCGGGCGTCAGCGTCATGATTTCTTCGCTTGTAGCGGGGTCGAATTCGTATGTAGCCCAGAGAATTTCTGATTGCCCCAACTCGGCCTGCGGAATTTCGGGTACGGAGTCAAAGAAACAGACCCGCGTAACGAGCGCTTCCGTTGTATCTTCACCCGCTGCACGATAGGTCTGAGCAATCTCCCAGATGGAGCTTGAATCTTTGTGCGGAGTCAGCACGAATATCGTGGCTTCTTCCTGTCCGATCATCTCGTGAACAAAACCAGGCACTTCTTCGACAGCGACTTCTTCGACTATCTCCATGTAGGCCGAATACCACGGCAGGAAGAGGGCCAGAAAGATAGCCAGCGAAGCCACAGTGAGAACCAGGCGTTCAATGAAAGTGACTCTCTCTTCCATCAACGTACAGTGTTCTCTAAGAATCTCTCCCTTCTCGCGCTTGGCTTCAAGCTGGGCAAGCAGCTTTTTCTTTTCGGCCTCGTTCTTGAACAAGTCCTTCGGCTTACCAGGAAAGACCTCGAATCCAATATACTTGAACCGATCTTTTTCCGAGATTCTAAATCCGGTCGAACTTTTCTTATCCGCGTCTGACATTCATCTATCCTAAGTTAAGGCAAGTTTGTACCCGCCTCTGTTAGTTGACCTCGAATATTATATCGTTGAGGCTCTCCTGAGCCTCTTCGTCGTTGGGCTCACACTTGAGATACTTGCGATACCATTCAATAGCATTCTTGTAGTCACTATTTGTGTCACCTGTCTTATCAACGGCCCTGAGATGATAACACTGTGCAACCCATTTGACAAGTGCTGGATCAGCACACGCTCCGTTAGTTTTAGAAAAGCACTGGTAAGCATCAGTCAAGTATCCAAGAGCCTTGGAATAGCTCTTGTTACAGAGGCCGCCGAAATAAGCATAGCCAAGTGACTTCTTGGCCTGACAATTATCCGGAGTCAGTGCCAGCAGACGTTCAAAGTACTGAACTCCGTTGGTGCAATCTTCCAACTGGTAGAGATACGTGTTGGCTATACGCAGGATAACCGTAGTGTCGTTCGGGACATACTCCAGGAATCTATCCATATAGCTGATTGCGATTTCATTGTAGTTCTTGTTGGGATCAACACCACCGGCAGACTCGACAAACTCTTCCTCTTCCTCGAACTCCTCATCCTCATCTTCACCGGCATTACCGGCGATATTCAGGGCGCACAAACCGGCATTCTTGTAGATACTCACAGAATTGCTGTCAATGCCGAGTGCGATGCGAAGGTCATAGTACTCAATCGCCTGACCGTAGCTTTTCAGGCTATGGTAGGCCACCGCCACATTTTGAAGAACACGCTTTTGCTCAGGATGATCCTCCAGTGACTTCTTGTAGTATTTGACCGCCTTGGAGAACTGTTTGGGTTTGCAGTAATAGTACGAATCACCAAGCAACTGGTACAGTTCCGCGTCCCTGATGGAGGATTTGTATTCTTCGTCCTGCTGTTCAACCCATTCAATGTGCTTCAGAAGCATCTCTGCGGACCGGTCATAGTTCCTGATCCCCCAGAGCGACTTCCCGAAGTAGAAGTAAATGTCTCTGGGCTCCATGGGGATACTGAGAACTTTCTCAAAGTACGGAGCGGCATCTTCGAAACCATTGATGCTGGCGTACGCCATCGCCAATTCGAAGAAGACCCGGGCATTGGACGAGTCGGGCTGGATATCTGTCAATTGAAGATACTTCTTATACGACCCGATAGCGTCCATGAATCGCGCTTTTCTCTCAGTGCGCTGACGACTGGAACGCGCCGCCTTATAGTATATCCCTCCGGCGCGGTTCCATGCGGGAGCATACGTGCTGTCCTTTGAGAGTACAATACTGAGTTTCTCAATGGCACAGTTATAGTCTTTCAGCTCAAGACAGGCTTCCGCCCAGTGGAAATAGACTTCAGTGGATGCGGTATCGATCTGTAAAGCCTTCTCGTACTCAATGATAGCAAGACCGGGAACGCCCTGGTAAAAGTTGGCATCGCCCAGGTTTATATGAAACTCTGCATTCTGCTTGGCATTGGCTGCAATTAAGGAGTCAATAGCTCTCTGCCGCTCCTCATCGGTGCCGGGAGAGTTCCTCAAGTCCTTGATCTTTTTTTTCTCGCCAGTTTCGCTCTCAGCAAGCGCGCGACGGAAACAGCGATCAGCCTCCTCGTAGTCCTCCCGGGCAGAGGCCAGCAACCCGGCAGCATTCTCAAACACTGCCTTGAGATTCTTGGCCTTCTTCAGCCCGCGGTTAACAGCCTCACTGGCTTCCTCGTACAGACCCAGAGCTATCAGTGTGCGAGCATATAAGTGCAGGGATTCCCAGTGCTTACTCTTTTTGTCGAGAGCCAGTTCGAACTGGTCTTTCGCCTGGGTGTACTGCATCTGGTCATAGTGGAGTTTGCCGAGCAAGTAGTAGTTGAAGTAGAACGAATGATCTGCCTCAATCGCCGATTGCAGCAAACCAATTGCGCCCTGAATGTCACCGGACTCAATCGCCTGCTTAACCCTCTCATCGGGCTCCTGTGATAGAGTCGCAAGAGGTACTGTCGCGATCAGGATTGCGACAACGAATAATGTAATTAAAGTACGTTCTTTCAAGACTTTCCCCGTCTCTATCCAATAACAGTTTGCCAAGATATGCCATTACCAAACCGTGTCAAGACATAAATTGCCGACACTATCGGTGCAGGCTCTGCTCTACGACTGGAGTTCCTTTAGATGCCAGCATACCGTACACTCGATACCAAAAATAGCCTATTGCGGCAGTTCCAATTAGCATTCGTACGGCTTCCGGCAACAATCCGGCACTCTTCAATTCTACACATATCCCGGTGGCAAGGATGAATACCGCCGAGACAAAGTTGAGGATCCTTGTCGCTACAATCATAGTGACCTCCTCTACAATAAAATTACAACCCATCAGCCGTTTTCTTCCCTTCTATATCCCCAAGAAGCCCAAACGACTTGCCTTTATGTACTGGATATTGAGACAATATTGGTGCCGTCGGCTTAGACGACAATAAATGTCCGCACTAACTCTGTCTATGACAGCAGGTTACGAATGTGATGGGATTCAACTTAGCTGCGTCGGGACGCATCCTGTCGCATTATCTGCGCCGAAAAGAGCACTCTGAGCTATGGCTGTCCTGTAACTTGTTGATTGGTAGTACCTTCCGTTTCGTGTGGAGGCACGATTTCAGGTAGCCAGTCTAACCAAATTCGTATGGTCCTTGCGTCGACCGCCATTAACCGGGCAAGCCCAACGTATGGCACAGATCTGCCACTGAAATCGAGGGCTGGGTAGAAGGAAACACTGCGAAGGATTCGCCGAACACCATGAGAACCAGCTCCTGGAAGTGTAAGGACAGAACCACGACGCCACCGTGTTGTACAAGGGAGAACATTTATGGCTACGGCATTACCGGTTGAGTCTATTTTTGCTTCTGTCGAGTGACCAGTTTCGCTTAATATGCGAGCATTCGAAGACCGAACCTGACCATCCCAGGCTTTCTTTGGAACGGGCTTGGCCATCAAGCCTACTGTATCAGAAAACAGACGAATCCGCATTTGGTCAAAAATCCCAAGATCAGCTGCCGAATCCGCTTTCAACGGATTGGTCGGATACTCTACTTCAGGATAGAACGAGACCAGCAGGTAATTCCTCGATCGTATCGGCATCCCGGCAACAACCAGGGGTGAATATTGTCCTCTGCCAATTGCAGCCTGAAGCTGACCTGCGAATGCCGGACAGGTGGCAACCACTGATTCGATTGACACCACACCACCATCCTCATCAAGGTCAAGCCTGTAAAGAATGAACGGATGAGTATTTGAAGATTGTCTGGACTTCGATTTATAGTGGTATGATGGAAAGTACTTAATTTCAGGCAGAACAACGTTGTTTAGCTCGAACGTCTCCCAATACAGATCCGTTTCGATAACTGCTCGATTCCTTTGGACCGGGAACAACAACTCAGCAGTTGTGCCGAGTACGCCAATCTGAGCAATGACAGGGAGCTTCATCGCGGTTTTTCTGCCATTTGCCACACCCGGTTCAAATTGCATGGTCCTCAGATCGTCACCGTAGCAGTTTGTGTAGAGACTATCCTCCTGCCTGATAGCCTCGACACTCACAACTTCACCTACCGAATCCACCGACATAATGAACTTGATCGAGCGTTTGGGTTCAGCCGATTGCTCACGGGAAATCGGAGTAAACCGGTACTCACCGATTGGATATGGCAATGCCATACCGTGAAAAAACCTGCGCGGCTCCATCACCAGCGGTGGTGCATTTTCCTGCTGTATTGATTCTTCAACAACCGGGGGGAAATATAACGATCCCCCACAACTGGACAGAGCCAGCAATAGAACAACTAAACAGGCTAAAACCGAGAATGCTCTCATAACACCGATCCGCACACTATTTGTTTGCCGGATGCTAAACGCACGCCTATACTGATGACCGTGACTTCCTCAAACGCAACAAGTGTAAAAGAGCGTCTGGTCAAGAACGTCTGTGCTTCCTGGTCCGGGTATGTTGGCCGCATCATCATAAGTTTCTTCTTTGTTCCTTACATCACATCCGTACTCGGTGACGCTCGCTACGGTATCTGGGTGATCGTTTTCCAGACTGTCAACTATTTTGCGCTGCTCGATCTCGGCCTGGAGAAAGCACTCATTCGCTTCGTATCCAAACATCTCAGCCAGCAGAGTTTCGACCGAATCAACCGCACACTCAACACCACGTTCGGAATCAATCTCATTCTTGGCTCACTCATTATAGCAGGGGCCTGGCTAACGGCAACTTTTTTGTTTGGCTACTTCAAGATCGATGACCCGGCTCTCGCAGCCGAAGGCAGCACGGCACTGATCATTATCGGCGTCTTCATGGGCATACGCTTTTACCTCCTCCCCTTCGCCGGAAGCCTGGTCGGATTTCAACGTGCGGATGCTGCCGCCTGGCTGTTTGTGCTTGAGAACGTGCTCAGTGCGGCTGTCATGGTTTGCATGCTCGCATCCGGCTATGGACTGGTGGCACTTGCTGTCTCAATTGTAGTGACCAGCCTGTTTCGGCAGATCATTGCGATCATCTACACCAAACGTAAGTTCCCCGACATCAGGTTCAGCCTTGGTCTGGCAGATAAGAAAACTGCTCGCGAGTTATTCGACTACTCAAAAACGACGGTCGGCATCACTCTCGCCTGGCTGGTGATATTCAACACCGACACCGTTCTGCTGGGACTTATATCCTCTTCGGCACTCGCCGGTGTTTATGCCCCCGGTGGACAACTGATGCTTTACCTTCGCAGCCTCGTCCACGCCATCGCCACACCGTTGACATCTGCGATCTCGCATTGCGAAGCTACCGGCGACATGGACAGTGTGCGCCGCTTGTATCATCGCGGTCTCAAATAC
>QNAF01000070.1 GCA_003641405.1 Candidatus Zixiibacteriota bacterium
ATCCTTATCCGGGTCTTTGCCTTCGCATTTTGACAGGAGCTTTTTCACCTCCGTGAGCTGCTCGTTGAGTTTGGGCAATGCTTCCCTGGCGTACTCTTCTTTGACAGCGTACTCTGAACCAGCTTCATCGATGACATCAAGCGCTATATCCGGCAAGTTGCGTTCACTCAGATAGCGCTGGGAGTATTTGATTGAGCCTACGATGGCGGCTTCAGTATAAGTGATCTTGTGGTGGTCAGCGTATTTGGAAACAACTCCACTGACAATTCGCAAAGCGTCATCATACACCGGTTGTTCAATGCGAACCTTTTCAAACCGGCGGGCCAGGGCTTTGTCTTTTTCGAGGTATTTCGTGTATTCCTCTTCGGTCGTAGCGCCGATCAGCCGAATCTGCCCTCGTGCCAGAGCCGGTTTGAGCAGATTGGCCGCGTCCATGCCCCCGGAACCAGACCCGGCCCCGGTGATGGTGTGTACTTCATCGATAAAGAGGACTATCCTGCCAGCAGTTTTTATCACCTCACTGACCAGCGATTTGAATCTCTCTTCGAATTCTCCTTTGTATTTAGCTCCAGCCACCATGGAACCCATGTCCACTTCCATGACCTTGACCCCATGCAACGCCTTGGGCACCTTTTCATCAATTACTGCTTGAGCCAACCCTTCAATGATGGCGGACTTGCCCACTCCGGCACCACCAACCAATACCGGCGAGTTCTTGCGCCGCCTCAACAGGACCTGAATGACCTGTTGCAACTCATCTTCACGGCCGATCATCGGATCAAAGTCACCGGCCGCGGCTGAATTGGTCATATCCACACAGTAACGAAGAGTCCCTGCCACATCTTTTGAAGCAACGGCCTCCGTCTTCCCACCGGCGGACGAAGCGGTAGTGATTTCCTGCACCGATTTGGCCTCGGCAATGGCTTTATAGACATCTTCCTTGACCAGCCCAATCTTTTCCCGAACGTATCCGCTCAGTTTTGTCTTGGGGTCCAGAATGGCAATAAAAACATGTTCGGGTTCAACCAGCGCGTCGTAGAGCTTGCTCTTCTCCTCGATGGCCTGCATCAAAACATCCTGTACGGCAGGACCAATAGCCAGATTTTCACGAGCGGTTGATTGACTGGACTGATCCTTGAGGTATTGCTCAATAACAGATTCCACGAACTTGGGACTTTTGCCCAACTGGTTGAGGATAGACTCGACTTCGGTACCCTCCTGGCGCACAACGGCCAGGAACAGGTGCTCGATATCGATTTCAGGGTGACGGAATTCGGAAGCTATTTCCCGAGCTATCTTTATTACGGCTCGCGAATCAGAGGAATAATTGGCTATATCCATAATAAGGTAACATCACTCCTTGTGGAAGTATCCTGTTTTTCTTACTCGGAACGGCCTAAATTAGGCACGTAAATTCTAACCAGTTCAAATACTTAAGTCAAGTTGTATGTATCCCATTTGGGCTGATAACCGTTGATCTGCAACGGGTTCACACAGGGAAACATCACCACTCTTGACCGGACTAATACCGCGACGCATACGCATTGCTCCTGCCCACTCTTGTCTTTCTCTATTCAAACTCTGAGAGGGATACCCATTTTTCGGTCTCTCTTGCTCGGGCAATCTCCTGATCCCTCTGGTCGTCGGTGAGGTCCAAATACAGATCTTTATTGATCAATTCTGTTTCTTCGTCTTCCAGGGCAAACAACTGTCGCATCAACAAATAGGCCTGGTCACACAACCTTATTTCAGGCGGCATCTCCTCTACGTCTAACGAAATCATAGGCGGTGGGAGCATTGTCTTGTCCAAGAGCATATCATCCAGCCACTTGACTATTCGGCCGCGATTCTCAAGGTGGAAGGAGACTATTGCCTGCATATCCCACACCAGTTCCTCGGGTTTGTTAAAACTCAAATGGTCCAACATTGGCGCAATGGCCAAATCACCTATCTCCACCACTACCGCTCTGGCGTTTTCGGCTTCTTTCCGGTTCCCCTCGTGAATCATCTTGACAATTTCCGTCGTCTCTCTGAAGCCACGATCTCGGACCAGTTGGCACACCTCAGTCAATTGCTCCGGGTTGTCCGGATCCATATCACGGACAGTTATTTCGATTCTTTGATACATCTCTTTGTCACCTCCGCCTGATTTAGATGTGCATGAGCTCAAAACCACACAATAGATCAGAGTTATCACTAGTGCCAGATAGCGCGTATCCGTTCTGCACGTGGTGTTGGATCGCTTTTTAGGATGTCGGCGTGCCATAGTTATCATTTCGCATAACACCTGATTATTAGTATATCCGGAACGGCAACCTCTCTCGTCTAAGACGCCTGTTAGCCATCCTCTTGGCGAATTCATGGCTGTCCCACCAATGAGTCGGGCCGTTAGCCCTATTATACGATAGCAAAAAGTATAACCAGTATATGCCTTTGGAATTTGTGGGTGCCGTAGTAAAATAGGCTAATCTCTCTGTGGGTGGCCTGGGTCTTTGGTACCCCTTGTACTCAGGCCGCCGCACGATATCCCAGAAATGCTTCCTTGAGCTGCAGCCAAAATGGCATATCGTGCGGCACCTCATTTCTACCGAGCCAAGATCGGCCGGCGCCGCCACCGTACCATTCCAGCCACCGATCAATATTATACTGGTTACACCACGTCGAATTAATCCCCAGTAGCGATGCGATGGGGACGCAAACCGGGGCTTTACATATTGCCGCAGGTTTTCAGGTAACAAGATAGAAGTGAGTCGACGCCGACCTTCCGGGTGCATACTTTTGGGGTGTCTTCTCCATTCGCTTCTGCTTGGCTTAGGCGTTTCGACCGCAATTGGCTCAAAGTGATAATGGTGGTGCTCCATGTCAGATAATTCTACTGGAATATATGGGTAACCTAATCTGAACAGACCGTTATCGACCGTGGTACCGTCCTCCCATAAGTCACCGTGTGCGGTATAACTTCCCGAATACTGATCAAAGCAGGCACCTCGACCGTAACGGGAATGACCTACATAAATGACAATTATTCCCTCGGTTTCCAAAGCGGTCTTGAATTGGGATTTTCTATCAACGAACTCAATTTCGTAAGTTACCTGTTGTTGAGGATTGGCGTATCGGGCACTTCTTCGATCATCAGCCAATTGAAAGTTGGTCCTGAGATTCTCCTGTAAGAAGTCAATGTGGGATGATACTGTTCCCCACCCCATCAATGTACTTCTGATTTCGGCTCCTGCCTCGGCATCAGTCATACCGCGGGTTGAGAGAGAAAGTTGGTTGTACACCATCATACATCTTTGGTCGTTGCGGAAAGACTCGGGATTAGTTTCCAACGCACTTATTTGGCTGGTCCGCCAGGATTCCCTCTCCCGGTAATCCGAGTCATGTCCCTGGGCCCCTTCGGCGTAAACTATTCTGCGAGTTTCATAAGGCACAAAAGTGGTTCGCGCGCCCGAACTGGTCCTTGTATCATCACACACGTTTAAGCACCTTCATCTTGCTGCATACCTGGTGAATCAGGAAATTCGACCCGGACTGGTCCCGGTGGCACATCTTCGATTCTAACAAATCCATCCGCATTCAGCTTTCCATCGCGAGTTGTCCCATCAGCTAATTTCACCTGGTATTTCTCACCTTCACGAGGTTGTCCCCCTCGGTCGAAAAACGCGATCTCCATCCAGTCCTTGAATTCTAACAGTCCCGATTCCTGATCCAGTCCAAACTCCGTTCGCTCGAATTTGACAGTGAAGAAGTACTCTGGATGATTGTACTTGCGACCATGCGTCTGAAGTTGCTCCTCAATGGGAATCTCATCGGTGTCTTCGTGGTATTCGTAGGCCCATTCCAGCTCGATTTTTCCTCCGATTACCTTGGCGGGCAGTTCAACAATGCGATCATGCGCGCTATCCTGATCGTACTCATAAATGGTGATCTTAGCTTCGGTTTCCGGCGCCACCCCAGCTACATCGGCGGTGAGCGTAAGCACATCACCCCGCCGGGCTTCTTTGTCACTCCACTTCAATCCCGAAACGGCCACAGCCGGGCGCACCGGAATTCTCCCGGACTCGCCGTTGAGAGAGTTCTTGGACAGCTTTACTTCAAAAAATACTTCGTCCCCAATTTCGGTGTCGGCGGGAATATCAAACTGTCCGATGAAAGCATTCCCTCGCATCTGGCCTTCAACCTTACCCAGCTTTTTCCCTTTTTCGCTCTTCCCGGTGATCTTAACCGGTGCACCTTCGCCAACCAGGGCTGTTCTCACTTCAAATTCAACCGATTGTCCAGCATAAGCTAATCCGGAGCGCCAACTGGCGGCAATCAAGATTGAATCCAGCTTGATCTTGTGTTCTGAATCAGTTCCTTTTGTAAACTTAAGTTCCATCGGAGAACCCCACCATCACCTTATGAATCCAGCGATGTTAAGCTGTCAATAATCGCCATCACTTCCAGACCAATCGTCTTGAGACTTTGTTTGGAGAAATCGATCGCGAACGTGTAACCGATTCCCTCATGAATCAGGTAAACGGTTTTCTTGAAAATGATGTTGTCATCAGACGGAATCCATCGACAGACCAGTTCATGAGCTTCCTTCCCGCTGGGGAGGGTAAGCGCTTCGTCTTTCAGTACTTCCGCCCCGCTGGTCGCTTCGATCTGGATTTCAATACGTTTTCGGGCGAAACTCTCGAGATCCTTCTCGGTTGGTTTACGATCAAGCATGACTGTCAGCAGGTGCGGCACACCCTTGACTTCCGGTCCCACAAAGTAGTAAACAGTCTGGTCCTGCCAGTCTTTGGGTAGATCAAGGCCAAATCGCGGAAATGTTTTCATATTCATTTACTCCATTAGCCTAATCAAAACAGTACAGATGCCTGTTGCCGGTTACGTAAATCCTGCCGCTTGCGTCAATGGCCGGGGGAGTCCTGAAAAACTCGTTTTCTCTGGTGATAAGACTCTCAAATACAAGTCGTCCATCCGCATCGTACAGTAGCAGCATCTGACCGTTAATCACAAGTGCAAAATTATTCCTGGTAACAGTCACCCATGAGTCGGCCTCTGATTTGAGCAGACCCGACCACATGATCGAACCGTCCTTGACACATCTCAGTTGCATGCCATCGACCAGATAAATTCTTCCATCTGTTCCACTCGCTGGTGGTTGGGATCGTTGAGGCTTATGGGTGGGAATAGACCACAACTTTTCGCCGGATATTGAAAAGGCCGAAAGCGCGATTGGAGATTTACTGTTGTCTTCCGCTCGCCCCAAAATCACCAGTTGATCGACTGAATTTAGCGATGCGCTGATCGGCCGGATCAGCCCGGTGCTGAACGGCTCGCCCGGTTTGCCGTCATCCACTCTGAAAGTCTGAACCTGCTCGCCAGAAATCACAAACAGGATGGCAGCGTCATTGGCGAGAAGGGCGTGATTGGCTTTGCCTGGGAATTCATGTTTCCACTTGAAGGTAAGTGTTTCGCGCACGAACTGATAAACGAAATGTTTCTTCTCCTGCTTTTTTGGTACACCCGTGAACTGGATTACAGCGAGAATCTCATCAAGCGATGGCCTGAAAAGCAATGCGTACGCCCGTTCATCCAGTCGGGGGGCCGGATCGGTCCGGCCAAGTCTATTCTGAGAATAGTCCTGATATATGAGTTGTGTTGACGGATGAACGAAGGCCATCCCTCCGGTACCAAAAACAAGCGGCGAGGGATTGGCTGTTTTCTCGGAGAATTTGAACTCACCGGCAGAATCGTAAACCAGAAGTTCAGCCGCTCCCTGTACGCCAACCAGTCCTCCCGCGATCAATACTGCCCGGGGTGACATAACAAATTGCGAATCCACATCGGCGAACGCCCTTTGCCAGATTGGTTCCCAGCGAGTCCTGACATCGGACGGAACAAGGGAGTTTCGCTGGTAATTGGCAAATCTGACAGGGTAATCAATCTTTGTGATTTCAAAAATCATCTTCTCATCCTTCACTTCTGTCGTATCGTCTGACACCGCCGTGCCAACGGATACCAACGTCAGAACCAGTGTGAGCAGAACACTCAGCCTGGTCCGCTTTGTGGCACGACAACTCATGTCTCATACTCAATAACTATATCCTTAATCTCTATCAGGGTGCTGATCCTCTCAATTCAAAGGTCTCATCCCCCAGTTCGCTCCTGATCCATTCCTTCAGGAAATCAAGATCAGAGTTTTGATAGGCGATAGCGGTGCCGGACGCGATAGTTCTGACTTTCTTGTTGGTACCTGCCAGCGTAGCATCTTTGCCCTTGTAGTTCACAGCGGCTCCAATCCAGGATGAATCCTGACCGAATATGTACCGGGCAATCCACTCGGGACTGACTGAGTTACCGATTTCGATTGAGTTATAGCTGGTGGGCTTGGGGACCAAGGCATTGTTACTGTAAATAACGTCAATCGTGTAGTGCGCTCTGGCGAAATCCGCGGCAGCCGATGCTGGGTCATCGGCAATAGCTTTCGCTGCCACTGCTTCGAGATCAAGAGCGACCGGGAAAAAGAATATATAGGTGCGCCTGAAATCGGTAGCCGTGCCATCATTCTCCAGGTAAAATCGTCCGTTGAGCGTCTTGATTTTCGCCTTCACGGCGTTCATCAGAGTGTCCTTGTCAGGAGCGCCAGCATCGGTCCATTTCTTCTCCTTGACCTCGCCCAGAGGATGCCCCGGCGACGGCGCAGTGCGGTACTTGTAATCCGAGAACCTGAAAGCCAGTTTGATATACACCGCGAGAATACCATCGAAGGCGAAATTCTGATGTGCCCCGCCGATCTGAATGTCCCACGACAGTTCATCCTCTCCCAATTTATAGAGATTGAGAGAGAAGTTTCCTTTGCTGGATACGGCCGGTTGGCCTGGTATCAACGCATGGGTTGCCGTAACCGGTTTGTCCGGCACAGCCGGCTTGTACCTGGTATAAGCGCTGTTCCCTGTCTTGAACGGCGTGTGAATGTCCCGATAATCGTTGGGAGAAGCGGCGAGGAAATACTTGAATACTCTGTTGGTTGCTGCCTTGGTAAACCGGTGAACCAAGCGGTACTGAGTTTCGTTCAGTAGAGGTTTCAGCTCAGCGTCCAGTTTGGTGGCGTCATTGAGGCGATTGACCATGAACCATAGCTGCTTCATGCGAGGCGCCTCGGTCTTGTTCATCATTGAACCCTGGTCAAAGTGGTATGGCATGCCCGGATAGTACTGACCGAAATAGTTATCCTGCGCGGTATACACTTCGCCGCCAGTATACTCATACTCGTCATCCTTGCCGGTGGCGTGACCCAGTTCATGCGCCAGGACAAGATCTTCGTAGTCTTTGCCGTCGTAGTCAGTTTGAGTGCCCCGGCCGTATTCGTCTACTGGTTCGTAATTACCCTTGAACATCTTTGACTCATCGTAACCCATCTCGCCATCGGTGGAATCACCGGTTATTTCCACGTCACACTTGGTCTCACCACCGGCATTGGGTTTCTTGGCCTCGAAATGAAAAACCGGCTTGATCTGGACCTTTCCTTTTGACTGCGCGTCGAGTGTTTGCGGCTCGATCGTGTAGCCCTTGCTTTCCCAGCGGGTTTTGGAGTTTATCAAGCCTTCTTTGGCAAACGTCTTGACTTCATCGTCGGTGACACCGGCTCCTGATTTCACGAATCGGCCGTTCCAGTAAATAATAAGGTATGAACGCACTTTGATATTGTCCGGCTCATCGACCACGCAGCCGTTGTGAACATAAATCAGATCGAAATGACCGGTGCTTTTGGCAAAATAGAGATACGGCGCGACCGCACCGGAACTGGATATGCTCATGGTCAAATGAGAGGTGGCATCCTTGACATAAGCCGCCCGGCAACCTTTGATCTGTTTTTTTGCAGGTTTGAATGTTGCCGGTGTCTGACCGGCTCGCTTGTCGGTTATGCCGTAAAAATCGCCACAGAAGACAACCATACGCGCTTCAGTCGGACAATCGGCAATCAGATTCGCTTTGAACTTGTTCTGGGAGAAATACGGGTCATCTGTTTCGGGTTTATAAACTACCAGGTTGCTGTCATTTATATGGAAGATGGTGATCCGGGAATTGTCAGACAAAGCCACCGGGTTGCCATCCTTATCCTGATCCTTGGGATGACCGGTGTTGGCATTGTCATTTATATTCTGCTTGCCGTTTTCATCGACCAGAACGACATCATCGAGCGAAAAGGTGAGTGGATTATCAGCCTTGGAGTCTTTTTTGCCAGCGAACGGTTTGAGCTTCAGCTTGTCTTTAATCGTCTTTTCAAATCTCTCCCCCTTGGCGGTGTTACCTTCCTTGTACCGGGTCCAGTAATTTTCCGAAGACCATTCTTTGGGGAGATCGTAGTATTTGATTCGATCCTTGTACGCCAGTGCGTCTACTTCTGATTTTTTCTTGGAGACAATCTTGGGGGCCGTGTCCTTGTCTTTGGAATACACCCAGAGCTGCTTGGTAGCATCAGAGGTATCGATCGCTTTGAACCGAAAGCTGACACTGGTTCGATCCGGATTATCCGGTATCTTAAGCGTGTGCACCCCGGCGTGATAAGTGGAAACGGTATCCACCTTGTTCTTTGTGACCGTGGAGCCTTTTTTGACTACGTCATGAACCTCAAAGACGACTCCGTTCGGCACTTCCTTGACCTTCTTATGAACCCGGTCGTAGTATGTAAATTTCAAGTGATATGGAATGGCCGCCACATGGGCAAGATCCAGATAGCTGGCCGTGAAATGGTAGCCATAGTATATGGGGCATTGCTTGGCCTTATGCGGGGCATCGGTCTTGGCCGGGCACTTTAGGCGCATCTTCCCGGCTTCCTTCTTTCCAGGAAGCTCGTCCTGCTTGAACAAAAGGACCTCGACACCCCGAAAAGGATCAGCCTTGTACTTGTTCTTTTTTTTCTCTTTGGACCCGGCCTTCTCCAGGGGGAATGACGGTCCGCAACCCACAGTTTTTTCATGGCTACTTATGAACCAGGTGGGAATCAGTCGCCGGTCCTTAATCTGTTTGGGCGTGCGTTGCAGAACCCGCCCCAGTTCGACATAATACAGATCATACACGGCGCGCCACATCGGCTTGGTCCACTTGTGGTCTGAATCATCCTTTATCTGATCGTACAAACTACGCGAAAGATTTTCAGGATAAGACGCCTTGATGCCCTTATCGGGATCAACATGCAACGCTTTGTACTTGAGAACGAAATTCTTGGTGGCGGTATGGGTGGCGTCATTCCAGGAATTATCGACCGCCCCGGGATCACAATTCCAACCCAGCGAGAGATGGATATGCCTCAGAATTCGTTTGTAGTCTTCGATTCTGTGCCCACTGGCCGAGTCCCTGCCCCAAATCTCCTTTCGGCCTTGTAACAGGTCCAGGACACTATTCGCACGCTTCTGGCCCAGTGCGAAACGTTTGGGTATATCGCAGTCGTTGTCGGAGTCATCGGCAAACCCGGCGATCACCAATCGATTACGTGGGTCCTGCCAAAGTTGATTAAAAACGGCCGCCAGCGAGAGAATGCCCTCTTTTTTTTCGGCCGCTTTCTTGATTTCGTCGGCGGTATTGTTTGTACCCGGTCCGGCGGGCATCAGGATCGAACTGTTAGGGAGAAAGAAGTCCTTGCCGATTCTGACGATTTCAACCGCACTCCGTTTCCTGGAGAACAGGGTCTTTCGATTGGTCGATACGGAATGTTTCTTGAACAGACTCATATTTAGAGTGAGGCCACCCGGCTGGCTGGTTTATTCATCGGCTGAACGCGTATCGTAGGTCACATTTACCTTGCCCGGCGGTATCTGTTCCACCTTGGCATATCCGTCAGAGTCGAGCTTGCCGGTCCTCGTCTCTCCGCTTGGAAGATAAAGGGTGTACTGTGTACCACCAATCGCCTCACCGTCCTCGTCGGTTAACTCGAGTTCCATCCAGTCCTGGTATTTCAGCAGACCGGACGTCTGGCGCAAGTCGGACACGTGCACCACAAAGAAATAGAATGGCACTGAGTAACGTCCCAGACCCTCTTTATAGTCAGCATGCTCTTCAAGCTTTTCGTCAACTTTCAGTTCCCAGTCGATCTCGATCTTGTTCGACTGTACTTTAGCTTCCAGACTGTCAAACAGCCGGTCAGCGAAATTAGCGTCCTTGACGAAAACCTGGATCGCGACCGACTCTCCTGACTTGATTCCGGTAGTTTTGGCCGTAATCTTGACTTTGTCCCCGACCTTGGCTTCCTTGACCGACCACTGGGCGTCGAGAATACCACAGAGTTCTATCTCATGATCTCCCTCGGTGACGCCAGTCTTCTTAATATTCCCCGAGAGCAGTCCTTCGTCAGTCTTCTTATCCGGTCCTTTGATCCGGTACGCCAAACCAGTAATAGGAAATCCCCC
>QNAF01000071.1 GCA_003641405.1 Candidatus Zixiibacteriota bacterium
GGCTGGGGTGGCGAGTCTCGGACGACACTTGTGCGATACACCAAGAAAACGCAAGCGCGCATACTGTCCTAATCTGAGACCACACCCAACCTAAAGTTAGCGCCTATGGGAACCTGCCCTACTGAGGAATCCGACCTATTCATAGTCGCTTTTTTTGAGTTCCGGCAGGTCCTGCCCCCCCCGAAGGCGGCTGCAGTTTGTGACAGAATCTCACTTTTCACTGACAGCATCTGTCAGGGGACAAAAGTATTTTGTTGGCAGGCAGAATGTGATATACTCGTGTCTGACCACAGGATACATTGGCCAGATGGAACGAAAGAAGATTATGATGAAGAAAGGCAAGGCCCCTATGGCTTCCCCTACAACAACGCTGGATCGCAAGAAAGCTCTCGACGCTGCTCTCAGCCAGATTGAGCGCTCGTTCGGCAAGGGCTCTATCATGCGACTGGGTAACGGTTCGGTCCTTGAGATTGAGACGATTTCCACCGGCTCACTGTGTCTGGATTACGCGCTTGGCGTTGGCGGCGTTCCGCGTGGTCGTGTAACCGAGGTATTTGGTCCGGAAGCGTCCGGCAAGACCACGCTCGCGCTCCATATCATTGCCGAGGCGCAAAAAGCCGGTGGTGTGGCAGCGTTCATTGACGCCGAGCACGCACTTGACGCCACCTATGCGCGGGCTCTGGGTGTTAACATCGACGACCTGATCGTCTCCCAGCCGGATAACGGCGAGCAGGCACTGGACATTGCGGAAACCCTGGTCCGCTCCGGAGCCATTGACATCGTAGTGGTCGACTCCGTAGCCGCACTGACTCCACGCGCTGAGATTGAAGGCGATATGGGTGACTCCCACATGGGTCTGCAGGCGCGGCTGATGTCTCAGGCGCTTCGCAAACTCACCGCCATTACGGCCAAGTCACACACGGCGATTGTGTTCATCAACCAGATCAGAATGAAGATCGGTGTGATGTTCGGGAATCCGGAGACCACCACAGGCGGCAATGCGCTCAAGTTTTATTCGACAGTGAGACTTGACATCAGGCGTATTGCAGCTATCAAGGACAACCAGCAGGTGATAGGCAACCGGACACGGGTGCGAGTGGTTAAGAACAAGGTGGCTCCGCCGTTTAGAGAGGCTGAGTTTGACATCATCTATGGGAAGGGTGTCTCGGTCACCGGTGAGCTTCTTGATAAGGCGGTCGAGGCCGAGATTATCGAGAAATCCGGCTCTTGGTTCAGCTACCAGGGCAACCGTCTCGGGCAGGGGCGCGAAAATGCCAAGGTTTTCCTTGAGGAAAACCCGGAAATCTACGACGAGATCATGGCCAAGGTTAAGGTAGAACTTGGCATGACCGCGAGCGACCAGGCCAAAACAGAACCGGAGCCGGAAAAGACTGAAGAGGCGAAAGAGTAGCTGAAGTCTGTCCATACACCCGGTCAGACCTGCGTTATGACGGGCGAAATTACTGCGACTGTGCGTGCCATTAGTTTGTTGTTGCTCTTCCCGCTACACGTGATTGTTTAGCCGGCATGTGCAACAGACCGGTCTTCTTCTTCGCAATTCTTCTAATTGTCATGCTGCCTGTTGGCTCGGTCGGCGCGGATCAGTACATGGATTCGGCCAAGATCGAGTTCATCAATGATACCCAGGCGTTGCTGTTCAATGATCGATTCGAAGAGGCTGACTCTGCCTATTCTCAATTCATATCCATGTACTCGCAGGACCCCATAGGGTATCTGTATCGTGCTGCGGGATTATTCTCGCGTATGTCCGACCTGGAAGAGGAATTGCACTCTGAGCAGTTTCACACCTTGCTTGACAATGCGGAAATGCTGAGTGGTTCGGTTCTGGACACGTGCGCCCCCTCTACTGCGGCATGGATGTACCTGATTCGCGGTCATGCAAAAGCTTACCGGTCACTCTGGGAATCACGGTTTGGGTCGACAATCAAGGCGTTGAAACTTGGTCTCTCAGTTGACAATGAGTATGAAACCGGACTTGAACAGGACAGTAATCTGTACGACCTGTACGCCGGGCTTGGTTCGTTTCACTACTGGAAATCTGCAAAGGCCGGAATGCTCAGTTGGGTCGGTATTATCAAAAACGAGAAGGACAAGGGAATAGCGGAATTGAACCTGGCCGCCGACTCATCGCTGGTCCACCGTGGAGCAGCCCGAACGGCGCTCATCTGGATTTACTTTGACAGGAAAGAGTACGATTCCACGATCGCGATTGCGTCGGAGTTCGCGGCCATATATCCGGGTGGCAAAGTGTTTCTCTGGCCGCTGGCACAGGCGCAGTACTTGACGGCCGATTACGGAAGTGCTCTTGATACCTACTCAAAGATTCGCCGCAAGCTGGCTGTGTCCCCCGGCAACTACTACAACCTGGTGGAGTGTGATTTTCATGTTTGCCAGTGTCTCAACTGGCTTGGGGAACACGGTCAGGCGAGCAAATCAGCCTCACTCGTGAACGAATACCGTGAGCTGATACCACAGGTAACGTTCAAACGCCAACGCTCCAAACTGAATTACCTGCAGAGAGTAGCTGAGCGGTAATCAGCACAGCATTGGCAGGATCGCAGGCGCTCTTGGAGTGGTTGATCCGGCCTTACAGGACTGTGTCCTATGTCAGGTAGTCATTTCCGGAAAAAGGATATTGCTCGACGACCATTGCTGGTCCGGTCTATTTGCTTGCAAATCGCAGTGTGATTTACTATAATAATGGTGTCTTACATCTATGCACCCGCATAGCCAATTTGCTTGAGATGATTTGAACTCGTCGGTCCACGGAAACCCGTGTCGAAAGAGGAGAGTATCATGAGGCAAGTCCTGTTATCAGCAATCCTGTCGGTGGCTTTGCTGTGGTCAGCAACCGCAACAACACAAGCCTGCGAAATCAGCATCAGCGATGTGTCAAACTCAATGGAAGATGCTGGTGTTACCAAGCTCTATGCCGGTCAAACCCATGTAATCACCATGTACGCACAGTCTGATTGCGCGCCTGATGAGATAAATTACAACGTCGCGATGGGGTTTTCAATGTGGTCCCCCGACGGCGCCGGTTGGAATTATCTGGAGGGTCACGGGACTACAGACTGGTTCTCTTTCGACTGGAACAATTACTTCATCAATCACTTCCACTATGACTACGGATCGGCCGCGTGGATTAGAGAACCCGGTGGTCCCCCTGAGACCGACCCTGCACCCGGCAGCCCAGGCGACTCCGTAGCGTGTGGATTTGCTGGCATTTACATGTACGCTGACCAAGGCTGGCCGGGTACATACTCTGGCGATTGGGCAACTCTTGAATTCCAGACCAATGTTGAAGATATAGGCAAGCATATTTGCTTTGACACAGTAGTTGTACCCGGTTTCACCTGGATGTGGATGCCGCTTGGCGGCGGTGACGATATCTATCCGGACTGGGGAGATCAGGTCTGTTTTGAGATCATTGAGACTCCGAACTTGCCCCCGGTATTTACAAATTGTCCTGTTGTATTAACTGCAACATATCCTGATCAAATCGATTACGACTTCGATGCCGAGGATATCAACGACGATCCAATTACGTACGAGATTCTATCGGGTCCCGGATTGATTGACCCTGACACCGGAGAATGGAGTTGGCAACCTGAACTTGGAGACATCGGACAGTTGTTCACGTTAATCGTGTGCGCTTCAGATGTAATCCACCCCTGTCCCAATAGTCAGGAGTGTACTGTTGACATCGTTGTAGAAGCTTCTGACTCCGATGGGGATGGCGTTTACAATGGTGATGACAATTGCCCTGATGATTTCAACCCGGATCAGGAGGACGTGGATATCGATAACGTTGGCGACAGTTGCGATAATTGTATTGATGTAGCCAACGTAAACCAGGAAGATGCCGACGGCGATGAGATTGGTGATAGCTGCGACGTCTGTACCGACACCGACAACGATGGCTACGGCAATCCCGGCTACGCAGTCAACACGTGCGATGATGACAACTGCCCTGACTACTACAACCCCACCCAGGCCGACACAGACGGCGACGGCATCGGTGATGCATGCGATGAGTGCACCGACACAGATGGCGACGGATTCGGTAATCCGGGGTTCGCCGCGAACACCTGTCCTGATGATAATTGCCCTGACATTTACAATGAGAATCAAACCGATACTGACTTGGACGGAAAAGGTGATGCTTGCGATCCCGGCGAGGTCCTTTTCATCGGCACACCCCGCTGCGGTGCGTTGCCGCTGACGGTATCGTTCACTGATCAATCGGTCCCAACCACTGCCATAACTGAATGGTATTGGGAGTTTGGCGACGGTGACTGGAGCGACGAACAGAATCCCTCGCACGAGTATACAACTAATGGGGCCTATGATGTAATGCTGGAGATATCGGATGGCAGTAATTTTGACACGTTGGTCAGGCCTGATTATGTGGTTCTTCAGGATAGTGTCTCTGCGGGCTTTATGGGCACACCCACAAGCGGCAAGGTACCTCTGACCGTTGCTTTTGATCCGGTTCTCGATGGTGTTGCACACAATTACTACTGGGAATTCGGCGATGGCCACACGAGCTACGATCGTAACCCCATCCACATCTATGAGACACAGGGACGCTTTGACGTGAAGCTGAGAGTACTGTTTCTCTTAGATCTGTGCGTACAGGTTGACTCTCTTATAAAGACAGAGTTTGTGGTAGCTCAGGATCTGGAGTCACAGTTCAGTGCTACTCCCAGGGCCGGTATCGCCCCCTTGTCTGTCGATTTCCTTGACGAAAGCGACGGCACTCCGACCGACTGGTTGTGGGATTTTGGTGATGGATCCCCGACAAGCACTCTTCAGCATCCCACGCACCAGTATGATGAACCCGGACTGTATGATGTTAAGCTCTGGGTATCAGATGGTATGTTTGAAGATTCACTGCTGGAATTGGGCTACATCCTTGTCGATACCGTTTATTGCGATCTGGCCAGTGAAATCAGTCCATGTGGAGAACCTCGCCCCGGTTTCGAGGTATTATACGAGGTTTTGTGGACAAATTTCGGCACCAGCAATGCAGAGAACTGCGTTCTGAAAGTTCTACCACCGCCACAATTGGAGCTTGTGCGTATGGACGACTTCTGTGATAATGGCATGGGCTGCACCGGCTCTTTCTTGGAATTGCCACCGGTAGCAGATACCATGATGTTTGAGTTGCACATGATCGAGCCATCGGCTTGGCCCGGAGGATGGGTGACAATAGCAGGCCATGTGCCCGACACGGTTTCTATTGGAAGTATGCTTACCTGCAAATCATGGATTACGACTACGACAGACGAAGTTGCCTACAACAACAATAATTTCGTGTGCGAAGAGGAAGTAGTAGGCTCGATAGATCCCAATGATAAGAGTGCCCAACCTGCTGGAAAAGGTCCTGATTTGACAATTGCTGCGAATCAGCGTTTGTCGTACCTGGTCCAGTTTGAGAACAAACCTGAGGCCACTGCCGAGGCGATATACGTACGCGTAGTAGACACGCTCGATCCCGACCTCGATTGGGGTACTTTGGCAATGGGCAAGGAAAGCCATCCTGATGACTGCGATTGGGAGTTCGATCCATACACAGGCGTGATCACGTGGATGTGCGACAGCATAATGCTTCCGCCGAATCATAACCCGCCGGAGGGCGAAGGCTACTTCACGTACTCAATTTCCCCCCTGCCTGACTTGCCAGAGGGTACTCTGATCGAAAACATGTGTTTCATCCGCTTTGATTACAATGAGTGGCTTCAGGGACCGAAAGACGGCCCGGTTGTCAGGATGATTTCATACGGCTGCTGCATCCCACCCTCCGTGGGTGACCTTGATCAGGGTGGTGGTGACTTAGGCTTCAATTATGATGGCGCTGACTTGTCGATTATGATCAACGGGTTGTTTATTGATCCGACGAGTGGCTGGATTGGTGTTTGTTTAGATGAGGCTGATGTTGATTTCACCAGTGTCCGACCTGTTATCGATCCGCTGGCTATTGACGGTGGCGACTTATCGTTGATGATTGATGCGCTATTTATCGCTCCGACGCGCTACTTGAGGAGTTGCGATGGAACGCCAAACTGGTAGGCCGCAGGCACATTGACTCGTTGCGTCAGGTCTTGATCCGCTCTTGCGGATTGTGACCTGACGTTAGGGCAACCTCTCTCTACTTGGCGAATTTAACCTTAAACTGCCCCTCAAGTAAGACCGACTCACCCTGTTTGTTTGCGAACATTCCATCGATAGTCCCGAAGAGACGCTTACCTGCAAGAGAGTCAATGGTTAGTGTCCCTTCCTGAGCGATGAACATCTTCTTCTCTGGCTCCAATTCGAACTGTCCCATCAGTTGCACAAAGGAGTTGTTCTTCAATGGCAGTACTCCCGGAGCGAGCCTGGAAGGCATTTGCAGGAAGATCTTATACTTTATATACCGGTCGTACTCCATCAGATCGTATGAAGCTGACTTGATCCTGTGGCCGCGGGCTCCCGTAATAAGAACCACACAGTTGCCGGGTCCATTGACAATTTTTCTGTCTGCCCAGGGTGAACTGAGCACACCGCCGTTCATGTACTTGGTTTTCTCGACTTTGATTCTTTTCTTGAATTCTCCGTGTTCGACAAACAGATCAAGTCGATAGCGACTCGTGCAAGCAGCCATGGTGAACAGCAGCACGACAACAACAGAAACTACAGCGTGGATTCGTTTCATATGGGCATCTCCACAACGCGGTATTTCTTGTATGGATCGCCACCCATCTCCACGGCAGCTCGGCGCATCAGTTCATTGGTTTCCAGTATCCAGGATAGCTCAGCCCATTTGTAGCCTGCCGCGGTGCCACGGTTGAACGTTTCGATAAACAGGATACTGTCGATACCCCGCCTCTGGAAATCCGGAACAACTCCGAAGATAACCAGCCGCACCGAGTTCATTTTGCTGCGTACTTTTGTGTGCCACAGAAGCTTGGCGAGTCCAAATGGAAACAATCTGCCATTCAGGCGGATCAGCGCCTTGTTGATATCCGGAAGCGCCAGAGAGAAACCGATTGGCTTGCCTTCGTATTCGGCCAGGAGGACAACGCTTGGATCAAGGATCTGCTTGAGATTCGCGGCCATGTGATTGAACTCTTCCTTGTTCATAGGAACGAATCCCCAGTTCCGCTCCCAGCCGGAATCATAGACCTGTTTAACACGATCCAGTTCTTTGTCATAATCACCCATATCGATCGGTCGAACGGTCACTTTGGAACGCTTTTTGAGCCTGTCCACCACCCTCTGAAGTCGTTCAGGGATACCGGCCTCACTATCCACACGATAGGCGTACAAGTCCATGACCTTTTTCAGTCCGAATTTTTCTGCCAGCGTTACCTGGTACGGGTAATTGTAAGTCATCATGACCATTGGTGGACTATCGAACCCCTTTACGAGAAAGCCGCATTCATGATTGGTCGAGAAGTTCATCGGCCCGCGCATCTTGTCCATACCGGCTTTCTTGAGCGTGATCATGGCAACTTTCAGCAGCACCTGAGAAATGTTTTCGTCATCAGGAGTGTCAAAGAACCCAAAGAACCCCGTTTTTTCCATGTGGAATTCGTTGTGGCGGTAGTTGACACACGTTGCGATACGCCCCACTACCTCACCGTTGCGCTTTGCCAGGAACAGGTGTGTTTTTGCTGAGCGGAAAAAAGGATTGGTTTGAGTGTCGAAGAACTCCTTGCGCTCCATGAGCAGGGGAGTCACATAGTTCGCGTCACCCTTGTAAAGCCGGTTAGGGTAGGTTATGAACTGCTTAAGCTGCGCTTTGGTTTCGACTTCGACAACGTCAACATTGGACATAGGATTACGAAATAAGACCCTTCTCGCGACCCACCTTGGCGAGAACTTCGAGTACTCTGTCAAGGTGTTCGTTCGTATGGGTTGCCGTGTAGGAGGTGCGTATCATTGCCTGTCCGGGCGGCACTGCCGGGGATATTGCCGGATTTGTGAAAACGCCGTTGTCGTATAGAGCTTTCCAGAAATGAAAACACTCCATGTCCCCGCCAATCACAATAGGAACAATTGGAGTTGCCGTTTGCCCGATGTTGAACCCCAGTGCCCGCAACTCCTTGTGCATACGTCTGGCATTATTCCAAAGGTGCTCTCGCCTTTCCGGTTCTGTTTCGATGATGTCCAGTGCCGCCAGCACGGCAGCGACAGAGGTAGGTGTAATCGATGCCGAGAAAATAAGGGCGCGTGAGAAGTGCTTGATATACTCGATAACACTACGCTTACCGGCCACATAACCGCCCTGTGCAGCAAACGACTTGGAGAACGTTCCCATAGTGAGATCAACACGGTCCCGCAGGTCAAAATGCTCCGCCGTTCCGGCTCCGGTCTTACCGAGTACACCAACTGCGTGGGCGTCATCCACCATTACGTGCGCGCCGTGGCGTTCCGCTATATCGACCAGGCCTGGCAGGTCAACAATATCACCCTCCATGGAGAACACACCATCGACAACAATCAAAATCCCGCCACGCAGACCGTTACTGCGCGCGTTAGTCAGCACGCGATCCAGGTCAGCCATGTCGTTGTGAGCAAACTTGAGCGTCTTGCCAAACGAGAGCCGACATCCATCCACGATGGAGGCATGGTCCTGTCGGTCGATAACAACGACATCGTTCTTTCCGACGAGACTGGAGATTGTACCGAGGTTGGTCTGGAAACCGGTAGAGAACACGAGAGCGGCTTCTGTCCCGAGGAACTTAGCCAGCCGGTCCTGCAATTCGAGGTGCATGTCCAGAGTGCCGTTTAGAAACGGTGAACCGGTGCAACCCGATCCGAATGTCCGCGCAGCTTCCGCAGCGGCTTCCTTGACTTTGGGATGGTTGACGAGTCCCAGGTAGTTGTTGGAGCCGATCATCACACACTTTTTGCCATCGACGATTACTTCGTCGCCGGGGGGACCCTGAACGGGGCGGAAAAACGGGTAAATCCCTGCTTCTCGCACCTCATCGGCAGTAGTGAAAGCTACACACTTGTCGAACAAGTCGGTCAGTGTGACTTGGGCTTTGTCTTCAGCCTGCAAACGGGGCTCCTTCAAATGACTCGTACCTCTGTGACAAACACTTAAGCAACGTCCCAAGGGCAGGTTTGTCAAGCAATTAGACTACCTGGGATCCTATCACATTTCCTTAGACAAACCTCTGGTATCTGTTACATTCCGGCAAGAGTCAGCTTCAACTATTAACCTTCTTAAACTCTTCCATGAACGCAGCAACCTTCTGGGCACCTTCCAGAGACATGGCATTGTATAGCGACACCCGGATGCCACCTACTGATCGGTGTCCCTTCAGACCACCAAAACCGGCTGCCTTGGCGTCGGCTATGAGTTTCTTTTCCAGATCCTCGTTCGGAAGCCGCATAGTAATATTCATCCAACTGCGACTATCCTTCTTGGCTGTGCCTTTGAAGTAGTCCGGGTACTGATCCATCAGTCCGTAGATGATGTCTTTCTTGGACTGATTGGTTTTCTCCACAGCGGCCAGACCGCCCTGACCTTTGATCCACTCCAGTACCAGCTTGACGATGTAAATAGTCAGTGATGGCGGCGTGTTGTAGAGCGATTTCTTGGCAGCATGAGTGCGGTAGTCCCACATGGATGGGTTGCCGTCCTTACACTTCTGGAGCAAGTCGTCATGCATCACAACCAGGCAGGTACCGGAAGGACCCAGATTCTTCTGAGCGCCACCGTAGATCATCGCATACTTGCCAAAATCAATCTGCCGCGAGAGTATGTCCGATGACATATCGGCAATCAGCGGTACACCTGCAAACTCCGGCGTCTCGTGCCATTGGGTACCCTTGATGGTGTTGTTGGTCGTGATATGCAAAAAAGCAGAATCCGACGGTACATCCAAATCTGCAATCTTCGGGATATACCGATATTCGTTGTCCTTGGAGCTACCGGCAAGGTGAGCCCCACCAAGGATATTGGCCTCTTTGATCGCTTTTGTGGACCAGGTCCCGGTGTCGACGTAGGCACCCTTCTTGCCATCAGCAGCGAAATTGATCGGAATCAGGGCAAACTGGGTGGACGCCCCTCCCGTGAGGAACATGACATGATACTTGTCATCAAGACCCATCAGTTCGCGTGTGAGCGCCATGGCGCTTTCGTTGATCTCATCGAATTCCGGTGATCGGTGCGAAATCTCCATGACCGACATGCCGGTTCCCCTGTAGTCCAGGAGTTCATTCTGGACAATCTTCAGGACATCCAGCGGAAGGGTCGAGGGACCCGCGTTGAAATTGAATATTCTTTTTGCCATGTCTATTGCCTCATCTGCAACGGTTCTACTTACTTATTTGCCACGTAACCGGCGATGATACCATCAATCATCAC